>CATLGL010000048.1 GCA_949935895.1 uncultured Clostridia bacterium | reverse complement strand
TGTATTATCAATATCAATATCCATATATTCTAACAATTTATCCATCATCTCTGGTAAATCTGTTTTCATACCAATTTTTAACATTTCTGTAATCATAGAAGATGGTAATCCTGATTTCTCAAATGGTTCTATCCAAGATTGTCCTATTAAAATATTGTTAATAGAAGTTTCTACAATAGAAAGCATAACATAATTTTTACATACATTTTTACTAACATCTAATGCCTCTTGTATTCTCATCCCATTATTTAAGTTTAAAAGCATTGCCCTCATTAGTCTTGAAAAATCCAGTGAAAAAATAAGTTTTCCAAAAACAGGCATGGTATATTTAAAATAATCAAAACTATATTTTCCTTTTGGTGTACGAATATACATAACAAGAGCACCAACAATCGCTACTATCATAATGGTTGGAATATACCAATATGCAATTACTGTATTTAAGAAATCTTTAAACCATAACGTAACTGCTGGTAGTTGGTCTTTACTACCCATAGCGTCAAATACATTTTGAATTGCTGGTATCGCAAATAATGTACCTACTACTAACATAACAAGTAATAGTACAAATTGCACAATATTTGGAATTAGAATACTTCTTACTTTTTTGTTTAAACTTGCCGAATCATCTAGATATTTAATGGCTTGTTCTAACGAATTCGTAAGGGAACCGAGATAACTCTCCTACACGAATCATGTTAATATAAATATATGGAAAAATATTAGAATAATATTCCATTGTTGTATACATATTTTCTCCGTGCTTCTACACCTGCTAAAATATCCTCCAAAATTCCTTTAAATAAATAGTTTTCTGTACTATCAATTATTGTATTTAGGGCATGTATATTATTAAAATTTGCCTTTTTTAATAAATAGAAATTCTGTGTAAAAATAACTACATCACGTGTGGTTATTTTTTCTGTTTTAGCTAATGCCTGGTTAATCTTTTGGATATAAGATTGTCTGTTCTTTTCACGGTTTGCCATTAAATTTGTAGTATTAGCATTTTTCATAATGTCTTCAATTTGTTTAATGTTCTTCTTTTTAGTCTTAACTGGTTTTTTACTAATCCCTATTTGTTCTGTTATATTGATTGGTGTTAAATTATTTCTCTTCAGTTTTTTGATAACTGCACTACGGTTATTCTCTTCAATTCTATTGCTTACCACCACACCATTTGGAGTTAATGCACGATATCGATATACTGCCATAAGGACCTCCCCTTCTTCTATTTGTTCTTTTTAATTCTAAGCTGCATAATAGTTCGATTCAAAGTTTCAATATTTTTCTCTTCAATTTGAGCTTTTGCTTGTTCTAATGTTATTTTATCTTCAACAAAAAGTTCTGCAATGGAATTGATTAGCCCAATACTTCCTTTTTCTAAATTACTTTGAATCGCATCCTCAATTTCAGATACACTAATTTTATCTTTACGAATTAAACCTGCTACAATATTATCTACTACCATTACCTCTGGTACTAAAACAAGTTTTCCATCCGTTCCTTTTAATAATCTTTGCGAAATAACCAATTTTAACAAAGAAGCAATTAAATACTTTATAGTTTGTTGATCACTAATATCATAAAAGTTAATCATACGATCAATAGTTTCTGCACAAGACTTTGTATGCAAAGTACCAATTACTAAATGTCCTGCTTCTGCTGTTTCAATTGCTGCATCCATTGTTTCTTTATCACGAATCTCTCCTACTACTATAATATCGCAGTCTTCTCTTAATGAGTTTTTAACTCCATCACTGTAGCATAAAGAATCTCCACCAATTCCTACTTCTTTTTGTACAATAATTGATTTTTTTGATTCATGTTTAAATTCAACTGGACTTTCTAATGTTAATATTTTTTTATTTTGTGTTTCATTGATTTCGTTAATCAGTGCACTTAATGTTGTTGTTTTTCCAGAGTTTGTTTTTCCTGTTACTAACATAAGACCTTGTGGTTGAAATGTCATACGTCTAACAATATCTGGCACACCTAAATCTTCAAATTTTGGTAATTCACTCTTAATAATTCTTAAAGTAAAAAGTGGTATATCTTCAGCAGCAGATATATTGACCCTAAAACGCTTTCCTGCATATTCTAAAGAAGTATCTAATTTTCTAGTTTCTTTATATATTGTATCTTTATCAATATTTCCTCTTACTAAATAATCGTATATTTCACTCATATCTTCTGGTGTTAATACCTCTGTTTCTTCTACTGGAAGCAATTCTCTTATAATTCTGAGCATTGGTCTATTTCCACATATAAAATGTATATCAGATGCATCTTTTTCAATTGCATAATCGAATATTTTTTCAATTTCTATCATTGGTATTTTCCCTCCATTTATTAAAACAATACTAATTTTTTATTTAATTCTTCTAATGTTGTAACTCCATTTAGTACTTTTCGAATACCATCTATCACTAGTGGTCTATAATTTTTTTTCATAGCTTCTTCTTTAATTTTTAATGTAGATGCATCCATAGTAATAAGTTCTCTTATTTCATCATCAATATTTAAAATTTCAAATACACCAATACGGTCATAATATCCAGTGTTATTACATTGTGAACATCCTACAGCATCATAAGTTACTTTTTCATTAAAATCAAGAATTTCTCCATTTTTACTAGCAATACTATTCATGATTTGCATCTCTTTATCTGTAAATGGTCTTTGCCTAGCACAATGTGGACAAATTTTTCTTACTAGTCTTTGTGAAACACTTGTAGCAAGTGTACTTGCAATATCATAATTAGAAACTCCCATTTTTCTTAACCTAGTAATAACTTCAATACTATCGATTGTATGGATTGTAGATAACACGTAATGACCTGTTTGACCTGCTTGCATTGCAATTTCTGCTGTCTCTTTATCTCTAATTTCTCCTACTAAAATAATATCTGGATCTTGTCTTAAAACAGTTCTTAATGAATCGGAAAAACTTGTTTTTGAATCTATCTCAATTTGATTTAAACCAGAAATTCGAATTTCTACTGGGTCTTCAATGGTGGTTACATTGATTTCAGGTTTATTTAAGTAATCAATTACACTATATAAAGTTGTTGTTTTTCCTTCTCCTGTTGGAGCTGCCATAATTGTAATACTGTTCTTTTTATTAAAACTATTTTTCACAATTTCTTCATCTTGTGGAAATCCCAAGTCAAATATTCTTTTTATATCAGCATTCTTTTTTAGTAATCTTAAAACAAATTTCTCACCATATACATTTTTTTGTGAAGAAACACGAATATTATAATCTGGATATAATAGAATTCTTCCATCTTGTGACTCTTGTTTCTCTTGGTGCATGTTTGATATAGCCTTTAATCTACCAATCACTTGTGCTTGTTTCTCTTTATCTAATATTCCTGCTGTAAATAGTTCTCCATCAATACGATAACGAATTCTTAATTCATTTTCCATTGGCTCAAAGTGAATATCACTTGCTCTTTTATCCATCGCTTTTTTAATAATAGTATCAATTAATCCAGTAATATCAGAAGAGGAAATAATCTCATCTGTTTCTTTTCCTTCAAAAGATTTTAATATTTTTTCGATATTTTCGTCAAAAGTAATATATTTTTCCATAATTAAGCCTTTATTTAGTAAAAGCAAACGAATGGTATCTACTGCTCTTCTATTAGCAGTATCTGAAAAACAAACTTTAATTCTTCCACCCTCAATATCAAATGGAATTGCTCTATTTTGTTTTAATACATCTGGTGAAATGTAGTCTTCTAAACTAATCCTAATATCACTTTTGTCAAGCAAAATTGCTTTTTCCCCCATGATTTCACCAATTGCTTGGATTAGTCGATAAGAATCACAAGCACCAATTGTATTTAAAATATCTCCCATCTTTTTATTAGGATGTGTTTTTTGATATTCTAAGGCTTTTTGTATATCATGTTCATTGATAACACCTCTTCTTACAAGTTCAATTCCTATAGGTTGTCTTCTTTCCATAACTTTTCCTCCTTTGTATCCCCTTTTTATTATATACTATCTTTTAACTAATTCCTAGAAAATAAACCTAATTACCAGAAATTACATATTCTCATTTATTACATATCTTGTCGTTTTTGTATATTCTTGTCCTTCCCCTATGGTAATTAATACATCAATAAGCTTTTTATTTTCAGCACTTTCTACTGAAAATTCTAAATTAGAAATCATTTCACATATCCTAGTATGATTATAATATATTGCATTATCTTGAAAGGAAAATGTATTTCCATCTGAAAAGGATATTGATGAATTAGTAACCAAGTTAATAGAATTCCCTCTTTTTGTTGTTTCTTCTAAAAAATACATATGAAATTTTGTTATTTCAGATAAATAATCACTATTATCTTCTAATTGTGTAACATTTGTATAAAAAAAGGAAGTAATGGTTGCAATTGTACCAATTACAATTATCATCGCGATAACATAAACAATCATACTTGTTGTTGTAATTCCTGAATTTGATTTCATAACCCTCTCCTTTATTTTTCGATTAAAGTAGAAATTTCAATTTTTTCTGTTTTTTTCCCCATTTCATATTCTACCACTACTGTTAATATTTTAATGAAGTCCATTTTTTCTGTATTTCCCTCTGTTTCATTATATTTTTTAACTGTAGCAGTCACTTTATATCCTTTGGGAATTGTTTTTTCTTCTTCTAATGTTGCAATCTTTAAATTAATAGTTTGCAAATTTACCTCATCATAATCCATCGCTTTTATTTGCTCAATCACATCAATAATGCAATTGGTTGCTATTGCATTTCTATTTTTGGCTGTTGTACTTAAATAAAAATTATAAAAAAGAGTTGCAATAAGTCCAATAAATACCATAATTACAATGATTCCTACTGCAAGATCCATTGTGGTTATTCCGTTTATTTTCTTTTATCATACACGTTTTTTTCATATTTCACCTTTACTTTATTAAATAGTTTAATAAGAAATTTGTACCAATTAGTAAAATAATATTTGCAATACACAGATAAAACAAGATTGGTTTTGATGTAGAATTTTTAACAATTTGTATCTGCTTTGGTTTTTTAAAGAATTGAAGCATATTTTTGATTCCTATCATTAAGATTACAAAAATAAATGTAAAAATAGTTATGTATTCTCCTGTCATAATAAGCATATATAAGCTTACCATCAAAATTGGCAAAATTTTGCTATCTTTTAAATGTTTTTGAAACCATCTTACATCTAATAACATTAAAACAAGCATCATAAATAAATACATCGCATATTTATACACATCTGCCCTATTTAATGTGCATGAATATAAGATATATAAAAAAGCAACTACTACTCCAAAGTATAATACTGATTTTTGTATAGTGTTTTTTTCTTTGTCAATACCTGCTAGAATAAATAAGCTTGCAAGATATAATATACCAAATGCAAAATAAATCAATTGTGTTATTTTGATAGAAGTAATTTGAATGTGAAGAGATAAACCAAATAAAACAAAAACAATTCCTGTTAATACCTCAAATACTAAATATCTAATTCCAATAGGATGCTGACAATAACGACATTTTCCTCTTAAAAAGATATAACTAAAAACTGGAATTAAATCTAATATACCTAATTTACCGTTTACAGTTCGGACAATAAGAATGCTTATAGGTAATATTTTCTCCTTTTGGCAAACGATAGGTAGCTAATGTAAAAAAACTACCGAAAATAGATGCCTAGTAAAAATAAAATTATAACAAATATTGTTTCTATCATTGGTGACTCCTTCAAAGTTTTAAACTAAATGGCATATACAAGGTATTGCATATGCCACTAGTTTTACTTTTTTATTAATGTAATGCATTGTATACAATTGCGTTTGCATTTTTGTCAACTAAATTCATTTGGTCTTCTTCATATCTTGCAGCATTGGTATAGTTTTGACCTGCTTTTTGTGCCATGTTGAAGATACCACGTTCTCCTAATGTAAGACTAATTGTAATACCTGCTAAAATTAGTAATACGATAATTGTGATAACTAAAGCTACTAGTGTAATACCTTTTTGTCCCTTTAACATAAAAAATTCCTCCTTATCCTTATTTTGTTTTGTATATATTTAATGAATAAATATAACCAAGTACTATTTGGTTCCATTACTTGGCAAATAATTGCCTTCTGAACCTGAATTATTTTCATTTGTTGGATTATTGTTTGTATTAGTACCATTTGATGATGTATCATTTGAATTTGATGTTACTGTGTTTGAATTATTATTGGTTGGTGTTTTTGTTGAAGTATCAGCAAATGGGTTTACTTTTCCTTTTTGATAATCTTTTGTTTTTTCATAAATGTTTAAATCTTTATCATTGATTTCATAAACAATTGGTTGCATCGTATTTTGCTCTTCTTGTACAATTTCTTGTAACTCTTCTTTTATATTATTTGGTGCCTCATATGGTTCTATTTTTGGCACCACCTTATTCATTGGAATATAGTCATAAAAGAAAACTCCCAATATTAATACAATCGCAAGTATTAATAGTAAAATGATAATGATTTCTTTCATTACAGTTTTAATCATGAATTTCCTCCTTCTTGTGAAATGGTATTTTGTGTATCATTTGTTAATGTATTACTATTATTTTCACTTGTATTATTATCTGTTGTATTTGGTTTTATACTTGAATTAGAATTTCTTACAGAATTTACTTTTACAATATAAATTTCTTTTACATCAAAAGTTGCCTGTAAATTTTCTGTACTTCCTTCGAATGGTGCTACCTTTGCATTTTCAATTTTAAAATTTAGTGATGCATCATTCTCAAGTGAAGCAATAAATTCTGAAATTGATACATATCTACCAGTTGCAACAAATGATAAATCATATTGGTTAGCAACACCAGAAGCACTTTGTGATACTGTAAATTTTAAAACAATTCCATTTTTAGTAGCATGATTACCAATTTTAGTCCATAAATATTCCATTTCATATCGAATTCCTTGTGTCGCTTGTGCAATTTCATCTGATGAATGATATAAAATTTTATCATTATATTCTTCTTTAGCAATAGTTAATTGTTTCATACTTTCATTTAATTCTGACATTGCTTTTGGTCTATCTACACTTGTTAATGTACTTACTTTTTGAAGCTCTACATCTAGTAGTTCGCTTTCGTCTTTAATATTAACAATTGATAATATATCAATTCCTAATATATTTAAGCCATTAAATAGCATAAAATAGCCTAAAACTAATAAGATTGCAATTAACACGATTATTAGAATCTTTCTCATAATTTAAAAGTCTCCTTTATTCAATTGGCAATTTTCCCTCAATTACTGTTTTAATCAAACCATTTTGACCTTGCTTTTGTCCACTATCAGATACTACATCTAATAAAATTCCATCTTCTTTTATTTTTGATTTAAAATATCCTAATTGTTCATAATTTGAAGATTGTACATTTATCACAATATTTGCTCCAGAAGTATTTTCAATAGAAGTAATTTGAACTCCTTTTGGTATTGTGAACATAATTTGATTTAATAATGTTGGTATTGCATTTTTTCTTCTATTTTTTTCTTGTGTTTTACTGGTTAATTCCTCTAATTTTTGTGTCATTGTATTATATTTATTAGTGTTCCCACGTAATTTTGTCGTATCACTATTGATTTTTCCAATTTCTGCATTTACTACTTGTGTTGCACTAATTACTTCTTGTTTTTTATTTTGTATTTCATTATTTAAAAAGATACTAACACCACTATAAATCAATAAAATAACTAAAATTCCAACAACAATTCGAATTAGTCCAATTTCTCCTTGTGTTAATTTTTCATTAAAATCTAAACTAAAATTCAAATTAAATTTAGAAAAATTGCTTTTGGATGTTTTCTTCTCTTTTCCTCCAACATCCATTGTCAACCACTCTGGAAGTTTATCTTTAAATGTTTCCTTTTTGAAGTTTAGTCCTTTTAACCCTTCTCCTAAACCATCTAGTGCAATAGCAATAGCAGAATTTACCTCAATATAGTCTTTTATATTGATTTTTGTTTGAACATTGCTAATAAAATATGGTCTTAAAATTTCACATTTTATATCTTTTAAATATTCTTGAAAATAAATATCTATATTATTGATAACAGACGCCATACCAGTAATATATATTTTATCAATTCGATTTAAACTTTGATCTATAATTTTTCTAACACCTGTTACAATATTATATAATGTCGGCATAATGTCATCTAAATATTCATTTTCTTCATATTGTAAATCCTTTCCATCTTGTGTATAGATAGTAGAATTCTTACATATTTCATATGCTTTTGCATATGAATTTTCTTTGGCACTAATTCCTGCTAAAATACTACTAATTCCTTCTTCAATTGCATTAACATCAACAATTTTTTTATCTACAACTGTTGTAACTGTTGTTTTATCCTCAATATTAACAATTAGTACATTTTCTTTTTCTTTATAATCTAATAAATTACCAATTGATGTTCCAATTGGTGATTCTGCTGTAATATGATATCCTTCTAATTGTTGTTCTTTTTTTGCTAAATCTGCTTTATTAGCTGATATATGAATTGCTTTTACTTTTTCCTTATCTTCTAAATCATCAACCAATACATATCTTGTTTCAAATGCATCTTTATTAACACCATTATCATAACAAATTGATTCAAATTCTGTGTTAACAACATTTTGCATATCCTTTTTATTAAGCATACTAAATAAATAAAAATAATGATAATCTTCATTTGATAAGTTAATACTAATTGGAGTTTTGTAACTGTACGTTTCTTCAATGACTTGCTTAATTGCTTCATTTAGTTTGTCATAAAATTTAATACCAAAGGAGTCTATTTTAATTTTCTCATTATCTTTGGAAACTTTAGCATATTTAATTACATTATTCTCAATATATAAACCTAAACACGTTGACATCTCTTTCTCCTTTGTTTTTTATACTTTTATCATTTACTATTTTTCTATTTTAATACGACCATATTTTGCTAAAAATTACATTTTTTTATAATTTGTTGCCAAATTTCCACGTCTTCTTTCATATATTACTATTTTATGGCTTTTAAAACAAATGTCAATACTTTTTGCTTAATTGTCATTCAAATGTAATATAATTGTAACAAAACTATTTCTTATTGTTTTCTTATTTTACAAATAAAAAATCCATCTGTATGCTCATCTGGTATAATGGTTTTTTGCTCAATTATTCTAAAACATTGCATTTTTCCATCTTTTTCAGTTTTATACTTTTGTAATTGGTTAATTACTTGTTCATTTTCATCTTGCAAAATACTACAAGTAGAATATACTAATTCTCCATCTTTTTTTAAATAGTCAAGACAAGTACTTAAAATGTCAAATTGTATTTTTTGTATGTTAACTAAATCCTCCTCTTTTTTCTGCCATTTTATATCTGGTTTTCTTTTTAATACTCCTATTCCCATACAAGGAGCATCTACTAAAATTTTATCAAACATTTCTCGATATGCTTCATCATATTGTGAAGCATCCTTTGTTTGTGTTTTTATCATTGAAATTCCTAATCTCTTTGCATTTTCTTCTACTAAATTGGTACGATGAGGATGAATATCCCATGCTATAATTGTGCCTTCATTATTCATCATTTCTGCTAATTGCGTCGTTTTTCCTCCTGGTGCACTACATGCATCTAACACTATTTCTCCTTGTTTGGGATTTAACATTTGACCAATTTGCCCTGCTCCTTCATCTTGAATTGTAAACAGTCCCTTTTGAAATAAGTCTAAATTATCAATACTTTTTATATTTTGGATGTAATAAAAATTAGAAACTCTTGCCGCTTTATATAAAATTTCATTTTGTTTTAACTTTTCTTCTAATGCTTCTTTTGTTGTCTTTAATGGATTTATGCGAATGGTTATATTAGGCTTTATATTTGAGTTTTTACAAATTTTTTCTGCCTTGTCCATGCCATTTTGTTGTACTAACTTTTTAACAATCCATTTTGGCATAGAATACAATTTTGATATTCTGTCTAAATCATCTTGTATCTGCTTTAATTCTTCATAATCTGTTTTTTCTACTTTTCGTAATATTGCATTTACAAAACTAGTCGCTTTATAACCATATTTTTTACATAAATTAACACTCTCATTAACAGCTGCACTTTTAGGAATTTTATCTAAAAATACAATTTGATAAATTCCTATTCGTAAAATCAAAACAACCCATTTTGAAATTTTATTTAATTTAATTTTAGAATATTTTTGTAAAATAGTATCAATAGTTAATTTCCAACTAATTGTACCATATACAATTTCAGAAATTAAGTTGATATCTTTTGTTGTTAGTCTTTCTCTTTGCTTTTTTATATATTCATCTAACACCAAATTAGAATATCCATTTTCTTCTTCAATCTTATATAAGATTTTTAAAGCCGACTCAGTTCGCATGCAGTCCAAAACCAATCATTATTTTGGCAGAGCTGGTACTGCTCATAATCATGACTGCCATACCATTTTTGTGGAAAGAAAGGAAAAAGGATGTATTTTAAATATGATCTGAAAATCGGATTCAGAAAAAATATCATGTGCCTTTTGGCCGCTGCCGCTATTGTGGTTACGGCAGGAATATCATTTTATTTTCAAATATTGGATGAAAAAAGCGCAGGGTTAGAGCTGCCGCGGAATTTAAACAGTATGGACTATTTTTTGCATATATTCGAAGGCATGAGGCCGTTTGATCAATTTTCGGATGATAAGTTTCAGCTTCCTATCACATGGTTTCTGTTTAATATGATTTTGTTTTATTTTACAGGAAAATATCCTTATTCGGAGATATACAATAACCATGGGGCAAATGTATTGATGAAAGGCGGATCACGGAAAAAGTGGTT
>CATLGL010000047.1 GCA_949935895.1 uncultured Clostridia bacterium | reverse complement strand
GATTATATATTAAAACAACTAGATAGTAATACCTCTTTATCTTTAAAATCCATTTTAGAATTAACAAAAATTTTAGAACTTAGTTTTCATTTAAAAGATTATTTTTATAAAGAACGTGATGTTAGCAAGTTTCCTCTTACGGATTCTTATTTTTCTACTCTTTATACAAATCCTTCTATTACCAAAGCGGTCTCTTCTGCTGTTATAGATGAGAACACACTTTGTGATACTGCTTCTACTACCTTGTCCTCCCTTCGAAGGCAACAACGAAATATAGAAGAAACAGTAAAAGAAAAGTTAAATAATTTTATTCATTCTTCTACTTATTCAAAAATGTTACAGGAAAATGTGATTACTTTGCGAAATAACCGTTATGTTATTCCTGTTAAAGAGCAATATAGAAGTATGATAAAGGGATTTGTTCATGATATGTCTAGTAGTGGTTCTACTGTTTTTATAGAGCCAATGAATATTTTTGAACTAAATAACCAATTACATTTCTTGCAAGCGGAAGAATCTCTTGAAATTCAAAAAATTTTAAGAAATCTATCTTCTTTATTTACTCCCTATATAAAGGAATTGATGCAGGATTATCTTACTATTGGTCATTTAGATTTTATATTTGCAAAAGCAAAATATGCACTTGCTACTAATTCTATTTTCCCAGAGATTAATCAAAAAAAGTATCTTCAACTTATTGATGCCAAACATCCCTTGCTTGATGAGGATATTGTTGTTCCCATTTGTATTGAAATTGGCAAAACTTTCTCTTCTTTGTTAATTACAGGTCCTAATACACGGAGGAAAAACAGTTACTTTAAAAACGGTTGGATTATTGTGTCAAATGGCTTGTAGTGGGTTATTTATTCCTGCAAAAGAAGGCAGCAGCATTTATGTTTTTGACCATATTTTTGCAGATATTGGTGATGAACAAAATATTTTAGAAGCATTAAGTACTTTTTCTTCACATATGAGTAATATTATTGATATTTTACATTCTTCTACTTCTGAAAGTCTTGTTCTTTTAGATGAGTTAGGTGCTGGAACTGACCCTGTTGAAGGTGGTAGTTTAGCTATTAGTATTTTAGATAGCTTTTTTAGTAAAGGTACTCTTACCATTTGTACTTCTCATTATCCAGAACTTAAAAACTATGCATTAGTAACAGATGGATTTGAAAATGCTAGTCAACGGCTTTGATATTGAGCAATTAAAACCTACCTATCAATTATTGCTTGGAGTTCCTGGTAAAAGTAACGCTTTTTCTATTTGTAAAAAGCTTGGATTAGATGAAGCTATTTTAAAAAAGGCAAAATCCTTTTTAAATGATAATCAAGTTCATATAGAAGAATTGTTAAAAAATATTTATGATGATAAATTATGGATTGAAAAAGAAAAAGAAGAAATACAAAAAAAATCAAATCAAATTACTTTATTGCAAAAATCATTAGAGCAAAAAAATGAAGAATTAGCTTCTAAACGTAATTCTTACATAGATAAAGCAAAACAAGAAGCTAGGCAAATTTTACTTGCTGCAAAACAGGAAGCTAGTTCTTATATTGCACAAATGAATACGATTTATGAAAATGCTAGTTCTTCTTCGATAAAAGAATTGAATCAGCTTCGTAATCAAATAAATGCCTCTTTAAAAGAAACTACCTGTACTGAAAATTCTACCATTTCGTCTTCTTGTATTAAAAAAGAAGACCTAAAAATTGGTAGCAAGGTATTTATTCCACACTTAAAACAAGAGGGAATTATTTTAAATTTATCTAATAAATCAGAACAAGTACAAGTTCAAGTTGGTAATATAAAACTAATGCTTCCTATTTCTAGTATTGGTAAAATTTTCAAAGCTACCACCTCCTCTTTACATGGTTCTTCTACTTATCACACAACTAAAACAAAATCGGCTACTACTGAAATTAATGTAATTGGTTACCATGTAGAAGAGGCTATTTTCACTATTGATAAATATTTAGATGATTGTGTTTTAGCAAAATTGCAAACCATACGTATTGTACATGGTAAAGGTACTCGGTAGTTTAAGAAAAGGTATTCATGATTTTTTAAAAACGAATCAACATGTAAAAACATTTCGTTTAGGAGGTTTTGGTGAAGGTGAAATGGGTGTCACTGTTGTTGAGTTAAAATAAAATCATTACTATTATAAAAAGCACCCTAATAGCTAAACTAACGTTCAATCATTAGGGTACTTTTTATAGATAATTTTTTAAAGCTTTAACATAATCATCTATATCTATTTCAAAAAACTTAAAATTTTTTGAAATAGTTTTACATACCATTTGGGCTGTTTATATTCTACTAACTGCTTATTCTGTTTTTCTTCTTTTTCTTTAAAAATATGATTTATATCATATTTTTCACTTAATTCTTTTTGGTATTTCTCTTCATTTTGATATAAAATTTTATCATATTCTTTTTGCTCTTCTTCTGAACAAATATAATTCCTATATATCATTGCTAATAATGCTCTTGTTCGATTCCTTAATTCAATTTTATCTAACCCAGCTGAATAATCAAATGATGGCTTATAAGCTGGTATGGAATTGTTTTTTAAAAATTGCATCAATTTAATCGGAATGTTAGACACTAAGTCCTCTGGTAGATATTCCAATATGTCTAAAACTTCTGTTACCGCTATTTTATATTCTGTTAATACTATATTTTCCTTCATTTATCAGTTATCTCCCTGTTCTATGCTTATTTGATTCTAAGTTATGCAATGGTGCTTGTCTTGCTAATGTATTAGTTTGTTTTACCATTTCATTTACTTCAGATAATCTCATATTTCTTATGGTTTGTTCTAATTCTTCTTTTCCTATTATGGTAGCCGTTTGGTTAATTAACGAATATATTTCCCACCCCATAGTGTCTAATAAAGCTGCATACTCGTCAATATCGATACAGCGTTTTGTTTTATCTGGTATTATATAGACTTGATATAATACATTTTCTATCTTTTCGAATGGTGTCATTTTTGAAATATCTGGGAAATAAGTATCTTCATGTTCTTGAAAGAATTTTTGTGCTATTGGGCTTGTCATTTTTTTGATTACTGCTCTTTTGTTTTCATAACTCCTTGGACTACCACTTCCTACTAAAATATCTTGCTCTCGATTTTTCCAATATTCTGTTTTTATCATGTAATTTTCTATTTTTTCTTTTCTAGTAATATCACCATATCGTCTCCAAATTTTAAAATCTTCTTTTGGTAATTTTTTTAGCATATGCTCTACAGCACCGACTTAGATAACCTTGATAAGCACTTGAACAAAATAAACTGCTATATTTTTCTCTCATTTTCTCTATTGTTATTCCCATATATTCTGCCATTGTTTGTTCTTCTTCTAATGTATTCATTGCTTCTTCAAGCATAAGTCCTGTAACTTTTTCTAATTTTTTTACCATTTTTCCATCTTCTCTTTTCGAAAAGGAATAAGTATATAAAGTTACTCCTACTCTTTCTTCTAGGACTCCATCCTCCTTCATTACATATTGCTCCTTTTCTGCATTCCAAGCATGTCCTAATTCATGATTTAGATGAGATACATTGATATCTGTTCCAAAAAATTCTTTTTGCATCTCTGAAACTTTTTGTATATAAATAAATGATTTTTTGCCTTGAATTTGCATATTTTCATCTATGATTGGCTCTGAATAATAAACTCCTCTTCCAAACTTTTCCTTGTATTGTCCTAAATCTATATTTTCTTCTATAATATGTGGATTAACATCTCCTATATATGCTTCTACTAATTTATCAGCTCCGCTCTTTTGTAAAATTTTGTGTTACAATAATAGGTGTATGCCTTACCATTTGGTAAAACAATTTTCTATCTTCTTGATTGGCATTTTTAAGCATTACAGGAAATAGTTTTAGTAATACTGTTCTTAAACTATCATTTCCTTCTTTATCTTCACTTTCATAGCCATATTTTTCACATATTTCATCTACAACCTCTTGAACCTCTTTTAATATTTCTTCCATAGTTAGTTTCCTTTTCTTTTTCTATTGTAACTTGTTTTATTATAACACAAACTCTAGTCCCCTATTCTAAACATTCTCCAATGAATTGATACTTAAAAAAGTAAAATTCATTGGAGAATGTTTTGTTAAAAGTGTTTGCCTTTTCCTCTTGTTGGTTTTTCTTCCTTATCAAATTTATCTATTGTAGATTCTTTTTTATCTACTTTTTCTTCTTTGCTTTTTCTTTCTTTTTTCTCTTTTTTTTCTTCTTTATCTGCATTAAAAAATTCTTGTAATGTTTCTGTTTTATCTTCTTTTGGCTTTTCTTCTATTTTTGAAAAAGGTATTTCGGCTGTCTTGTTTTCCCCTTTTTTCTTACTATGACGATATTCTATTACACCAAAAACAATTCCCAATATAGCAGTAATTGCTGTAAAAACAGTAATAAATATTTTTTGTGTTGTATTCCACAATGGTGGATTTTCTTGTTGCCCATTATCCACAACTGATGCAGAAATTGGCATAACTTTTTCTGGTTTTGTAACAAGTATTTTGTATGTTGCTACATTTTGTCCATCTTTTGATTTTACTGTAATAGTAACAATGTTTTCTCCTTCTGTTATTTCTTCATTTCCTGAAATGTCAATGGTATAATCCTCCTGTTCTCCAATTGCTTCAATATCTAGCCTTATAATATCTTCTAAAGCTTCATCTAACAGTATTTCATATTCATATACATCACTTGCAAAATCTGGTGTAAAAGGTAATTCTAGTGTTTCTTCTCCTTCTTCTGTTTCGATAACTCCTTTTACAACTAAACTTTTTAACATAACTTTTACTTCTTGTGGCTCTTCTTCTGTTGGTTTATTTACCACAATGGTATAAGTTCTAGATTTTCCATCTTCTGCTTTTACTGTAACATTGATTTTGTTTTCTCCTGGTTTTAATGTTTTTGTACCAGTTCCTGATACCTTTGCCTTATTATGTTCAGCAGATGCTGTTACTTTAATACTTTCTACTTCTTTTCCTACATTAACTGTATATTGGTAAGTTCTAAAATTAAATTCTGGACTTAATGTACCTTCACTTACTTTTAAAGAAGATAAATAATTATTACTTGATTTTGCTGTTGTATTTGGTGTTGAACCTGGATTTGATTCTTGTGGTATATTGTCATCATTATTGCTTGGAGGAGTTGTCGTTGTTGTTGGTTTTACTGTAATAGTCGCTGTAGTAGAAGAAGGTGAAATTGTTTCTAAATTTGGTGTTTCCATTCCTGTTGCACTAAATTTTATTTGGCATTTTTGTTCAGAAGTTACCACTGGCACTTTAAATGTATACGTTCCTAGTAAAGTTATCCCAGAAGTAGATGCTCCCGTTACAGTAGTTCCTCCAGCAGTAGCACCCTCTGGTGCAACAACACTTTGAAATGTAGCTCCACCATTATTTGTTACTGTTAGCGTATAAGCTCCTACTTTTTGATTTGAAGTAACTCTTATCTGTACTGTTTCTCCTGATTTAACTGTTTTAGATTCTGCACTAATTGCTGCTTGAGAAGCAATTGTATATCCAAACCAAGTCACTAACAAAATAAATAATATTTTTATTACTTTTCTTTTCATTCTATTTTCTCCTTTATATTATAATATCAAATTCTCCAATCGAATTTTTTAATACTCTTAGAGCATCTTTGGCATCAACGACTCCATTTTTATCTATATCTGATGCTGTGAAATATTCATTTTTTATTTCATATTGTCCTATAGCATATTTTAATATTCTTAAAGCATCTTTAGCATCTACCATTCCATCCCCACTTACATCACCTAATTTAATAACCGTATACACTTTTCCATCTATTGTTACTTTTGAACCTGTTCCGATTGTGCCAGAAGAAATTTCAGCACCATTTTGATTGGTTATTTTACTTACTTTATTACCATAAGTATTTTTAATATGTTCTACTGTTACACTTGGTTCTATTGTTAGTTGTGCTTTTGCATCATCCTTTTTCATATGATTTTGTTGTGCTACTTCTCTTATATAATCTCTTGCTACATATCCTATAATACCATCTTGTGTAATAACTTTATCCCAATAATATCCATCTACTTTATTTGTTGCTTTTTCAATTCTTGTTAAGTTAACTCCATAAGCAATTCCTCTAATTTTATTTGAACTTGTACCTGGTGCTTGTCTTAAGTTAATTCCATTTGAAGATATTACCATAACAACATCAGAAGTATCTAAATTAGATGCTGTTGTATTTGGAATAAATCCTTGTCTTCCATCGGATAATTTTACTCTATCCCAATGTACACCATCTACAAAATATTGCGAAGATGCAATTTTGGTAACAATTTGTCCTTGTGCTAAGTTAGTAACTTGTCTATGTGCATTACCTGGTCCATTTCTTAATATTGTAGAAGATTTTATGGTCATTTTTTCATTACAGTTTACAACATCATCAATTTGCTTAATATGAGTTGCTACAACATAGGCAATTCTTCCATCAGAAAGAACTACTTTGTCCCATCCTTCTGCTTCCATACTTCTTTCAACAGATAATAATACCTCTCCTGCATTAGCCGTTTTTACAATAGATGCTGAAAGTGATGGTGCACTTCTTATATTGGTACCACTATATCGAATTGACACATTGATTGGGTATACCTCTGCACTTGATGGCTGTTCTGATGGGGTTTTTGGCATATTTTCATATACTGGTATTACAAAGGTAAGATTAGAATTCAATTTATTGATTTTTGTATAGGCATTTTTTACACGATTTGCTTCTGTTTTTGGTGCATCAATATTTTGCATATATTGATTTGCATATAATCCATAATTATCATCTACATCAAATTTTTGTAAATATAAGGTATCTTGCATTTTTCCAATATATTTTGATTTTAGAAAATCAATTCCTCCAAGAATTGATTTTTCCATAGTATCCCATCCTTGGCTTACTGCATAATTCGTAGCATTTTGAATAATTTGTGCTGAACTATTTCCTGTTGCTCCTACGTTAAATACATTATAGTATTTTTTTCCATTAACTTCTTTTCCTTTACTCATGGTTGAACCATTAGCACCTTGTTCTTGAATTAGTCTAGAAACTACTTGATATGGGCTAATATTGGCTGTTCTACATGCATTAACTAGGGCTTCAGCTGTTGCTCTTTCTTTTAAAAATGTGTTTGCTGTCATATTCATAACACCGTCAATAGTATGTACGGATTCAATAAATTTTGATTGTTCAAATTGGAAAATGTCTGTTTCATTTAGAATATTTCTTGGATCCATTTTATAGGCAATTGTTTTTTCTGATGCACATTTCCATGCATGTTCTTCATTATCATAATAACGGTCTCCACAAATGGCACAGTTCCATTCTCCTTTTTTATTTGAAATTAAATTTTTAGGGCTTGAACCATGTCCTGAATTTTCACTTTTAATAACTTGGTTCCAGTCAAGACCCGTATATAAAATAACAAAATTCCAGTTATTATACTTGCTTTTTAATGCATTAATCAATTTGTTATATCCAGGATACCTATTTTCATCTAAACTTGTATAATTTGCTCTTGATGACGCTGCCTGAGATATATGAAAAAAACCAGTTGTACTATATAATATAAGACAAATGATTAACATACTAATTATAATTTTTTTATTAAACTTAAAAAACATTTCCATTTTCAATATTTTCCTCCAAAATTCATTTGTAATTTACTCTAAATTTATCGTATTTAGTATATCATTGTTGTAAAATGGAAGTCAATAAATTTACTTTAATTTGTTTAAATTCTTTAAAGCGTAAGAAAAAAGAAGAGGAACAATTGCTTATATCAATTTTTCCTCTTCTTTTTCTTATTTTCTTTCTTTTCTATATTTTCGAATTAGCACATAAATCATCCCTGCAATAGAACCTGTTATGATAACACAAATTATAATATTTCCTACTGAAATTGATTTTGTTTCCTCTTGTGGTGGCTGTTCTTGTAGTAACATAATGTCTCTGTTTTCTTCTTCTTGTGTTGTCTTATATAAGTTAATTGTATATTCTTTTGTTGTAACTCCATCTTTTGCAGTTACCTTTATAGTAATAGTATTTTCTCCGAAATTGTATGGTATCTCCCCCCATTATTTCAACCTTTGCACCTTCTATTTGTGGAATTGCTAGTAAATGAATAGCTTCTACATCACTTGCAACAACAGCATTATAACTAATAATATCTGGACTAAATTCTGGCTCTAGTGTTACATTTTCAATTGCTAAATTTTCTAAATTTGCATTAGCTAGTTCTGGATTTTGGGTTTTTGATACTTCTATTGTATAGGTTTTCGTTGTTTTTTTATCTTGTGCTGTTACAGTAATACGAATTTCATTTGCTCCTATTTTTAGACCTGTATTTCCTGTTATACTTACACTTGCCTTTGAATCTTCTGTTATTGCATTTACATTAATTTGATTTATATCTTCTCCTACAATAAGATTATATCTTGTTATTGTTTTTTGAAATGCTGGACTTAATCCCTCTACACTTAGATGCAATTCTTTCAAATTAGCATTATTACTTGCATTTTGTGTATTGCTACCTGTATTGGTATTTCCTCCTGTAGCTCCATTTGTTGCTCCTCCGGGTACTTCCTCCTGGTCGATTATTTCCGACTACTGCCTCCTCCTGTATTTCCTCCTGTGTTTCCTCCTGTATTACCGACCAGAAGCTCCGTTGTTTGAACCTCCACTTGTTGGAGGATTTGGCGTAACTGGTGTATTTTCTTTTATACTAACACTTGTACCTAAAAAACTTGGATTTAAAGCTTCTTCATCTGGTGTATAAAAATTTCCACCTACACTAAAACTTGCATTTCCTGTTGCCTTTGCTTTAAATTTGAATGTTGCAATTGTTCCATCTGTTTTGGGATTTGCTCCTCCGGCTAGGGTCAGTCCATGTATAAATTACCCTCCCATTTGAAAAATTTGTATTACTAGGTCCAGATACATAATCTACTTTACTTGTATCAATTGTAATTCTACTGGTTAGAGTTGCAACTGAACCTCCTGATAAATTAACACTTACATTAAATTCTTCTCCTACAGTAACACTGGATTTACTTGCTTTTAAACTAATAGTTCCTGCTGCCATGGAAGGGATGGCAAATAGCAACAAAAATAGAAAAAACAACATTGCACTATAAATCTTTTTTTTCATATTCGTCTCCTTTATTAAATAATTTTGTAATTCTTATATTAAAAATATTTACACATAAAGTCATTTATTATTGTCCAATATATTTAATTTCTAAAATATGCTTTTGTATTTTTAATACATCTAAAGATGATGGCAATTGACCATTTTTTGAAGTATTTGCAGACTTTAAAAAAATACCATTTATTTCTTTTATTTCTAAAATATGCTTTTGTATAATCAATACATCTAATGAGTTAATTTCTCCATCTCCATTTACATCACCATAGATAATAAATGTATATTCATATATTACCTCTCCTAGTTCATTTTTTAATTGTAATTTGGAGCCAGTTCCAATTTTGTCCTCCTCTGCTAATGGTTTATTTTGGAAATCATAAAATTCCATTAAAAGATTTGTATTGATTTTTTCTTTTATCTTAGACACTGTTAATTTTTCGATATCTAAATTACTAATTTCATCTGCCTCTATTCTTAAATCTTGATCAAATTCTAATATGATATCTTGTGGTAATTCCTTTACTTCTACTTTACATATTGCTTTAATATCTTCATTTTGTGCTTTTACTATAATATTGGTGGTTCCTTCTTTGTTTGCTGTAATCACACCATCTACAACACTAGCAATTGTTTCATCTTCACTATTCCATACTACCTTTTGATTGCTTGCATCTTCTGGTAAAATATTAGCCGATAATGTCATTTTATTTCCTTTTAACAAGACCACGCTTTGTTTATCTAATATAATATTGGTTACTTTTGAATATACTGTTATCTCGATACTATCATGAATTCTTCCATCTACTGTTCTTGCTGTAATTGTTGCTTTTCCAGATGTTAGTCCTATAATTTTTCCTTGATCTACACTAACAATATTTTCATCGCTTGTTTCCCATATAATTTCTTCTTGTGCTTCTTGTGGTGTAATAGCAATTTTTATTACTTCAGTACTTCCTTTTTGGATAGTTGGATTATCTATACTTAATTTAATGTTAGTAATTGTTGGTTTTGGTACTTCTTTTAAATAGGTTTGAAATACATATCCTATCATTCCATTATCAAGTTCTACTTTATCCCATCGTTCCCCATTTTGAACTCCTTTTTTTATTCTTGTTAATGTTCTATTTCGGTCAATTCCTGTTAATACTTCGTAAGAGGTTGATGGACCAGTTCTAACATTTAAACTTCCTGTAACATCTGCATACATTTTTGTATTATCTGCTATATAATCTGCCTCATTAATATTAGGACTTTCTGTCATATATTTTGGCATATTTTCAAAAATTGGAATAATGAAGCGTATAGAAGAATTAAGCATCCCATTGGAATTATATGCCTTATAGATACCACTTGATTCACTATAGGGTGCTAAACAGTTTGTCATGTATTGATGCCAAAAAAGATTGGTTCCTCTGTCATCATTTACATCAAATTTTTGTAAATATAAATTATTTTGCCCCACTAAAATGTAACTACTTCCTATAAAAACTGCCCCACCTTTTATTGCTTTTTGAGGACTATCCCAAGGTATTAATAAGTTTGCTTTGGTCTCTTCTGATGCTCCTTTTCCATCCTTAGCAAATTGTAAGCCATTTTTGATTGCTCCAAGTGGTGCTGTAGAACTAGTTGCTCCAATATTATAAAAATTATAATATCCTTCAAATCCTGCAACTGTTCCGGCTAATTGAATTGTGAGTGATAAAAGGTCCAACCTCTTGTTTGATACGAGATGCTAAATGATATGGACTAACTCCTGAATAAACAGCAGAATCCCATATTAAATCCGAATATTTTTCTTGCATGTTAATGACCTGTCCTGTATGAGTTCGGTAAGTAACACTACGGTTATAAAATTCTGTTCCATACAGTATTTTCTCTACTCCTTCTTTTGAATTAGTATTTGGGTCATAAGACAATTTTTCAAACTGAAAAATACGTACTTCATTTAAAAAGTTTCTTGGATCCATCGTATATTCTACTGCCCTTTTAGAGGCATTAACCCATCCTGCATCAATTTCTACATCATATATCCCAATATCTGTACATTTCCATGTATCAGAATATGATTTTGGCACTAAA
>CATLGL010000046.1 GCA_949935895.1 uncultured Clostridia bacterium | reverse complement strand
AAGCTGGATATATCTGAATTTAAGAAAAATATAAATGAAGCAAATAATCTAATGAAACTCTCAAAATCAGAATTTAGCAAAGCAAGTGCAGGTTTAGATGATTGGTCAAAGTCGACCGATGGATTGAACGCTAAATTGAAGCAATTAAAGACATCAATAGAAGCTCAAACATCAAAATTGCAAGCATATCAATCTCAATTACAAACGGCACAAAAATATGAGAAATTATCTGCTACTGAAGTTGAAAACTTAAAGCAAAAACTAGAAGAAGCAAAAAAGACCTATGGAGAAAATTCTGATGAGGTTAGAAATTTAGAAAGCCAATTAAATAAAGCAGAATCTGCTCACTCATCTATGAAAAAACAAGTTGCATATTTAACTGTTACTATAAACAATCAAGAAGCAACTGTAGCAAAAACTGAAAAAGAATATAGCAATTATAGTGCAAAATTAAAAGAGGTACAATCTGCAGAAGAAAAAGCAAAAAGTGCAACTAGTCAATTATCAAGTACAATCGAATCACAACAAAGTGCAGTTAATAAAGCAAAAGAAGCATATAAAGAAGCGGTATTACAATATGGCAAGAACTCTACTGAGGCGAAGAATCTAGCAAAAGAAGTAAAAACTTTGTCTAGTGATCTAGATGAAAATAAAACAAAGATGGAGAGTGCTGATAAAGCAGCAGACAAATTAGATAAAAGTATAAAAGATGCTGGGGACTCCGCAAATGAAGCTTCTCAAGGTGGTTTTACTGTTATGAAAGGAGTTCTAGCAAATTTAGCTGCAGATGCTATTGAAGCTGGAATAGGTGCTTTGAAAAGATTAGGAAGTGCCATAGTTGATGTAGGAAAACAAGCAATAGCAGGATATGGAGACTATGAACAATTAGTTGGTGGTGTTGAAACATTATTCAAAGATAGTTCTGGAATAGTCGAAGGATATGCCAATAATGCATATAAGACAGCAGGACTTTCTGCAAATCAATATATGGAAACAGTAACTTCATTTTCTGCTTCATTATTGCAAAGTTTAAATGGAGATACAGAAAAATCTGCTCAAGTTGCTGATAAAGCTATAACCGATATGTCTGATAATGCAAATAAAATGGGAACATCTATGGAATCAATACAGAATGCTTATCAAGGATTTGCAAAACAAAATTATACGATGCTAGATAACTTGAAATTAGGTTATGGCGGTACAAAATCAGAAATGGAAAGACTAATCAGCGATGCAAATAAACTAGCGAAAGCACAAGGTCAAGCAGGAGATTTAACAATAGAAAGTTATGCCGATGTTGTTGAAGCTATACATTTAGTACAAGACAATATGGGAATAACAGGAACCACAGCAAAAGAAGCAAGTACAACTATTCAAGGAAGCGTTAATTCTATGAAATCCGCATGGAGCAATCTACTAGTGGGTATAGCAGATGATAATGCAGATTTTACAGGTCTAATGGATAATATGATTGATAGTGTTGTAACAGTGGCTGAAAATTTAATTCCAAGAGTACAAGAAGTGCTAAAAAAACTTCCTGATCTAATTAATGGACTTATACCACGACTAATATCAATAATAGAAGGAATACTACCAGACTTATTATCTGCTGTTACAAAACTAATCCAAAGCTTAGTTAGTGCATTACCAAATCTACTGCAATCAATAATAAATGCAATAATTAATTTGTTACCAGAATTGGTAACTGCAGGTATTCAAATAATAAAAAGTCTATTAGAGGGAATGGGAACCATGATACCACAAATTGTAACAGCATTTGTGAATATGATCCCTCAATTAGTACAAGCATTAGTAAATGGAATACCTGATTTGATAAATGGGGCAATACAATTCTTTATGGCAATAATTGAAGCAATTCCAACAGTTATCAAATCAATTTTAAATGCATTACCACAAATAATAGATAGTATTGTAAATGGTCTGATTACAGGCATACCTCTTTTAATAGATGGAGCAATACAATTGTTAATGGGAATAGTCGATGCAATTCCACAAATTATTGATGCTCTTTTAGATGCATTACCAAGTATTATAAAAGCAATAGTCAATGGCTTAATAAACGGAATAAGTGCAATTATTCAAGGAGCAATACAATTGTTAATGGGAATAATAGATGCAATTCCACAAATTATACAAGCCTTAATACCAGAAATACCAAAAATTGTTATGACAATAGTGCAAGTGTTAATTGAAAACTTACCTACACTTATTCAAGGGGCAATTCAATTATTTATGGGACTTGTTATGGCGATTCCACAAATATGTATGGAATTAATAAAAGCAATTCCACAAATAATTGTAGCAATTTTCCAAGCATTAGCACAATTACCAGAACAACTAGGACAATTTTTTCAACGGAGCATGGGAAGGTATAAAGAATGTTTTTGCAAATGTAGGAACTTGGTTTAAAGATATGTTCCAACAAGCATGGGACAATATAGTTGCAATCTTCCAAGGTATTGGAGAATTCTTTGGTGGGCTTTGGGATAATGTTACTTCAATACTTAGTGGAATAGGTGATTGGTTTAGGAATATGTTCCAAGGAGCATGGGAAGGTATAAAAAATGCCTTTTCTGGAGTAGGAGATTTCTTTGGAGGAATTTGGCAAGGCATACAGAATGCATTTTCTCATGTTACTGATTGGTTCAAAAATATATTTTCAAATGCATGGCAAGCTGTAAAGAATGTATTTAGTGCAGGAGGAAAAATTTTTGATGGAATAAAAGAAGGAATTGTTAATGTTTTCAAAACAGTTGTTAATGGAATAATAGGTGGAATAAATAAAGTAATAGCGGTTCCTTTTAATGCCATAAATGGAATATTAGAGAAGATAAAAGGTATTGAAATAGTAGGGATTAAACCTTTTGACTGGATACATAGCTTTAATGTTCCTCAAATTCCACAACTAGAAATGGGTACTGTTGTAAAAAAAGGTAAGCCATATTTACTTGAAGGAAAAGGAGACGAGGCTGTTGTTCCATTGCATAAAAATAAATATTGGATTAAAGCAGTAGCAAATGATATGAAAGAACAATTAAAAGGTAATAATGCAGCAACTACAAATAATATATCAAATACTACTTCAAATACTAATAATTTTACACAAATTATTAATGCACCAAAACAACCATCGAGATTGCAATTATACAGACAAACAAAGAATTTGTTAAATTTAGTAAATGCTTAAGGAGGGAGAATAGAAATGTTTACATTAAAAGTTGAAAATGCTAAAGGAGCGGTTTTAGAACTTACAAACAACGAGGAAAACTATCAAGTAGCAGATATTTCTGGATTAAACCCTCCAAATGCAAATATAAATACATCAAATTATGCAAATGGTGATGGATCTTCTTTTAATAGTTCAAGAATTCCAAATAGAGAAATTGTTATTACTGTGTATATTAATGGAGATGTTCAAAAGAATAGGTTAACATTGTATAAATATTTTAGAAATAAAGAATGGTGCAAAATCTATTATAAAGATGATTCAAGAGATGTTTTTATTGAAGGATATGTTCAAACATTAGAAGTTACTCCTTTTGTACAAAAACAAGTTGCACAAATCTCAATTTTATGTCCAAATCCATATTTCAAAGATATAGATACAATAATACAAAGCATTTCAAAAATTATAAAAAAATTCACATTTCCTTTTTCTATAAATATAGACAAACCAATTCCATTTTCTACTCTTGAACTTGAAAAAGTAACAAATGTTATAAATGATAGTGAAAGTGAAACTGGATTAATAATAGATGTTACTTTTATGGGTACAGTTAAGAAATTGGAAATTCGTAATGTTGATAATGGAGAAAATTTTATTATTGATTATGAATTTGTAAAAAATGATAAATTGATAATCAATTGTAATAGAGGAAGCAAATCAGTAATTTTAACGAGGGATGCAGTTAAATATAACTTAATTCCTTATGTTAGAAATGGATCTACATTCTTTCAGCTAGGAATAGGAGACAATAACTTTAGTTTCTTGGCTGATGAAGGATCTGATGATATGCTAGTAGATATTCATTTTAATTATTACAAAGTATATTTAGGAGTTTAAGATTATATGGAAGAATTCTATTTATTAGATAATGAATTAAATAAAAAATATATAATTGATACATACTCAAGTGCAATATGGGCAAAAAGGTATAATGATATTGGTGATTGCGAATTAGTTATTTCGGCTTCTGAAGAGAATTTTAGAAAAATAAAAGAGTGTAAATATATTGCACGAAATGATGATGATATGGTTTGTAAAATCAAAAAAATAGAAATACAGACTGATGAAGAAAATGGAAATCAACTAATTCTAACAGGCAAAGATATAACAGACATTCTAGAACAAAGAATAGTAGTAAAACAAACTAATTTTAATGGGTTAGTTGAAGATTATATAAGAACACTTATTAATGATTCAATTATTAATCCAACAAATGCAGATAGAAAAATCAAGAATTTTGTTCTTGCAGATAAAATAGGTTTTTCTGATACTATACGTGAACAAGTGACTTATGATAATGTTGGAATTAAGATACAAAAACTATGCAAACAATATGGATGGGGATATAGAGTTACCATTAATAATGGTAACTTTGTTTTTGCGTTATATAAAGGTAGAGATAAAAGTAAATATATTACTTTTTCTCATAACTACGATAATATTTCTACAACAGATTATTCAAAGGATGATAGTAACATAAAAAATGTTGCATTAGTTGCTGGAGAAGGAGAAGGGGTAGCAAGAAGAACAACAACTATTGGTAATGGTGTAGGAATTGATAGACACGAATTATATGTTGATGCTCGTGATATTTCTAGTGAAATTGATTATGATGAATTGCTAACAAATTACCCAAATGGTAAAGAAAAAGTTATAAACAATGTAATTTATTATCAAGTAAATGGAAGCAATATTGCAATAATTACAAAAAATGATGCAGGGGAAGTTACAAATGTTCAATTATGTAGCAATATTTATATTGAGAACTTAAAAAATACAGGATATGAAAAAATGTCAACATATACTTCTGTAACTTCTTTCTCTGGAGAGGTTATAGTAGGAATGAGTTATAGATATAAAGAAGATTATGACTTGGGAGATATCGTAAATATTGTTAATGAATATGGAATTTCTATTGATGTAAGAATATCTGAAGTAATAGAAAATCAAGATGATAATGGTTACACTATGGAACCAACTTTTGAAAATATAGAAGAATAAAGAAGGAGGCAGAAAATGGCAAATGATGTGAAATATAAAGTAGATGCTGGATTTTTTGATGCAATTGATGAAGATAGAACATATTCAGCAGATGATATGAATAGACCATATAGAAAATTAATAAGTAATGGAGTTTTTGCAACACCAAAAGGGACTCCATCAGATTTTCTACAAGTTTTTTCAGCAAAAGATGGAATGAATGTAATTGTATCTGCAGGTTATGCCTTGATAGGAGATAAATGGTTTGAAAATCCAAGTGATTTGACAATAACTATATCACAAAATTCAGAAGTGTTAACAAGAATTGATAGTATAGTTGCCCAAGTTGATAAAACACAATCTGGAAGAGTTGGAAGTATAGTTTATAGACAAGGTTCAGCTTCAAGTAATCCTATACATCCTAATATTAATACAGAAGAGGATATAGCAGAATTTAGATTGGCTGATATTAGAATAAGTCCTTCTTGTGTAGAAATTACTCAAGACTTAATTACGGATTGTAGAGGAAGTGATGAATGCCCTTGGGTTACAAGCTTACTTTATCAAGTTGATACTTCTACTTTATATGCTCAATGGCAAGCAGCATATAAAAAATATTATGAAGATCAAGAAGCGGAACATGATACTTACTTTGAAGAATTTAAGCAAATAATGTCAAACTTTTTCGTAGAAGAAGAGGAAACGTTTGATGCATGGTTTCAAGAAATGAAGAATCAGTTATCAGAAGATGCAGCAGGAAGTCTACAGGTTCAAATAGATAAATTAAGCGAAATTGTTATGGATGCTATATCTCCAATAACAACAGAAGCGGGAGATATATTAGCAACAGAGAATGGAGAATATATTGTAGCTGGTTTGTAATACAGTTATATTGCAAAATAGTTATTTTAATTTAAAAAATATGTTATTTTATAGGAGGAAAAAATTATGATTAAGAAAATAACAGAATTAGTAAAAGGACTACCAGTTAATGAAGATGTAATTCCATTTGTTGATAGTGCAAATGGAGAAACAAAAAAGGTAGTAATAGATGATTTACTAAAAGCTATTGTTCCTAAAAATGCTGGTGCACATAATGGAATATATAGAGGAAAAGATATAACAGATCTATTCTACAACGGTACACTATCACAACAAATAGCAGCAGGAACTTTTGACGATATATTTATAGGCGATTATATAATAGGAAAGGTAAGTAAAAGGAAGTATTTAGTTGCAGATATTAATTATAGGTTAAATTGTGGAGATACTGAATGTACTACACCACATATTTTAATGATTCCAGAAAGAATAATGGGAACTGCAAAAATGAATGATACTAACACAGTAACTGGAGGTTATTATGGTAGCAAAATGTATACAGAATATCTAGCACCATTTAAGACAGTGATACAAAATGATTTTGAAATAAATCATATTTTGAATCATAAGGCATTATTAACAAATGCAGTTGCAGATGGCAAGGCAAGTGGATGGGCATGGTATGATTCTACTATAGAAATTATGAATGAATGCATGGTTTATGGACACAATGCATGGGGATCACATCATGGATATGAAACTGGAGCAGATAAATCTCAATTATCATTATTCAGACTAAATGCAAGCAAAATTGTAGCAAGAAATGATGCAGGAGAAAGATATTGGTACTGGCTAAGAGATGTCGTTTCTGCATCTGGTTTCGCTTATGTCACCAGCAGCGGTAATGCCGGCAACAGCAGTGCGTCCTACTCTTACGGTGTGCGTCCAGCTTTCCTAATCAAATAATCGAACATCAGCTAGGGCTTGTCCCTAGCGGAATATAAGGGAAAGGAGTAATTTGATTAGCAATGTCAGAAATAAAGAAGAGCGAAAGAAGTGAAAGTAGATTACAGACAGTTCATAATGCATATAAAATAAGAACAGCAGTAACAAAACTTGCAGAGAATAACTTTTATTTTGATTTAAATAAGATTAATGATGTAGTAGAGCAAAATACAAAAAACATAACCGATGAGAAACTAAAGGAAAAAGCTAAAAAGAGAATATATCAGTATTTCAATAATCAAATATTAAGAATAACAGATAAAGTTATAAATTCTGCTTGTGAAATAAACGAGCATTTACGAATTGCAAATACAATATTTCCAACATATATGTCTGAGTATGAAGAACGCAGACTAGAATTAGATAGAGCCATGAGCTGTTGCAATGTTCTTCAAGATGAACTTCAATATGCTGGAGAATGTTTATATGCTGATCTAAATAAATTCACATCTTTAGTCATAGAAATTCAAAAAGAATTTAATATGATAAAAAAGCTCAGACAAACTGACAATAGATTTCTTAAAGATATAAAACAATAAATATAATTGGGGTAATCTTTATATGTCGTTTCTGCATCTAATTTCGCTAATGTCAACAGCAACGGTAATGCCAACAACAACAGTGCGTCCAACTCTAACGGTGTGCGTCCAGATTTCACTACTATACAAATTTTTTATGGACTATGTTTCCATTGGTAATAGTATGGGAAAGGGAAAGGAAAGGTTGTCCCTTCAATCCGTAAAAGAACTGATTGATAAATGCTAATCATTATGCAGTTGATTACGATCATTACTGCTATACAAGTGATTTTATGAATAAATTTTATGATGCTAATTTAATTTATAAAGCTGGGAAAAAAGCAATTGCTGGTGCTCCATTTAAATACAAAGCACAACTTTTTGAAATGAATCAATTATTAGAAACTGCACAAATTCAAAAAGCAATGGTTGAAAAGACATACAGACCAACAAAGCGGAACAAAATTTGTAATAAAAGAGCGAGGCAAGAAAAGAAATATTACAACAAATATAATGGTTGACAAGACAGTTAATCATTTACTTTGTGATGAAGTGTTAAGCCCAGCAATTTCTCCTTTTTTAATACACGATAATGGAGCTAGTCAAAAAAATAAAGGTGTAGCATTTAGCAGAAAAAGACTAGAAGCACACTTGCATAAATATTATAGAGAACATAAAAGTAATGATGGATATATTCTTTTAATGGATTTTAGTGGATATTATGCAAGCATTCCATATAAAAAATGCTTACTAGTTATGAACAATTTGTTAAGAAATGTGAATAATGAAGAAAGAGCAATGACAATGTGGATCCTACAGAATATATTTCAAGTTTTTAGCATTGAATCTAATAAAGATAGAGGAATCAATATAGGATCACAGCCAAGTCAAAACATAGGAATTGCATATCCAAGTAGAATTGATAATTATATAAAAATTGTTAAGGGATGTAAGTATTATGGAAGATATACAGATGATAGTTATATCATTCATGAAAGTAAAGAATTCTTAAATGAAGTATTAGAGGGAATGTTAGAAATTGCAGATAAATTGGAATTGATAATAAATCCTAAAAAGACACATATAGCAAAGCTATCACAAACATTTAAATTTCTACAATTAAAATATTCGCTAACAGAAACAGGTAGGATTATTAGAAGAATAAATCCAAAAGCAATAACTAGACAACGAAGAAAATTAAAAGCATATAGAAGGCTATTAGATAATAATAGGTTAACTTATAAAGAAATAGAGAATATTTTCAAAGGTTGGATGGCATCAAATTATAAGAATATGTCACGACAACAAATAGCAAATATGTCTCAATTATATTATGATTTATTTAAGGAGGTACCAACATGGAAAAATCATGGAAAATTACGCTATCTGATGGAACAAAACTTGAAAACCTTGGACTAAATGGTAATAATTTTATATCAGGAGCCAAAATAACTGAAGATGATTTTAAAGGAAAATTATCAAAAGTAACAGTTGAAGGAAAAGACTTCAAGCAAGAATATAATAATATGGAATTAGTTCAAATTGCTCATTATGAAGATGGATATTACTTCGTATTAAGAGAAATACCACAAGAAGAATTAGACAAATTGAAAATGCAATCTGACATAGAATATCTAGCAATGATGTCTGATATTGACATGGAGGAGGGAATGTAATTATGAGTAAAAATTATGAAAAAGTAAAAAAATATTATGATACTGGAGTTTGGAATAAAACGAGAGTATACAATGCTGTTGGAAAATGGATAACAGAAGAGGAATATAAAGAAATAACTGGAGAAGAATATAAAGCGATTTCCTAAAATCAGGTAATTAAAATATAAATAAAAGAACAAAACGCCTAGAAATGTTTTAGAGCGTTGTTTTTTTGCGTTTTTATAGAAAATTACAAGAGAGGAGGGAAATAAATTGATAACTATAATATGTGAAGTTATTGGTGCATCAGCAATGATTATTGTTGCTCTGATTTCCAGAAATACTAATAAAAAAGTAAACAAATTTGCAGAGATAAAAGAAGATTTTAAATCAGAAATAACAAAAGTATCACATAAGATTGACAATAATGAAAAGGATTATTTGCGATTTCAAATTTTAAGCTTTGCTGGTGATTTAAGAAATCGGCATAAAAAAGACACGACAGGAATTTGAAACAATATTTGCATTTTATGATAAATACGAAGAAATAATTCAAGAATTAAATATGCACAATGGATATTTAGATAGTGAATTTGAATACATAAAAGAAGAATATAGAAAATTGTAATAAATAGGAGGAAAAAGATATGGTAATAACAATTGAAATGATAATGGCAGTAGTAACTGGAATTGTTACGTATATATTTGGATGGCTTTCAAAAAAATTTAACTGGATTGAAAGCAAATATATACCTGCACAAAATATAGTTATAGGAATGTTAGCAGGAATTATTTGTTATATGCTAAAAATATCAGAAGCGGATCTACTAACATCAATAATATATTGTATTATTGGATCAATGGCTTCTGGTGGAACTTATGATCTTACAAAAACAAATAAAGAATAAAACCGTAAGAAAATTACGGAATTTATAAAATGCTGGAAGAAAATAAAAATATCTTCCAGTATTATTTTTTTATAAGGAGGATTTCAAAATGGAAGAAAACGAGAAAGATGTTATTTTAACTCCAGAAATGGAAGAAGAATTATCAAATGGAAAGGAAAAAGGTGAATAATATGGGAACAATGTCAAGTTTAGCACAAGGTGCTTATATCGCTCATTCTAATAACTATCAAAAAGGAAGAAATGGTCATAAAATTTGCAAATTTACTCCACACATCATGGCAGGAATTTTAACAGGAAAGCAATGTGCAGTTAATATTTTTCAAAAGTCAAATAGATATGCTTCAGCTAATTACTGTATAGGAAATGATGGAGATATAGTATGTAATGTGTATGAAGAGGATAGAGCTTATACATCAAGCTCAAGATCTAACGATAACCAAGCTATTACTATAGAAGTATCAAATTGTGAAATTGGTGGTCAATGGAAAATATCTGCTGCAGCATGGAATTCATTAGTAAATTTAGCAGTAGATGTTTGTAGAAGGCATAATTTTAGACTAGTATATGATGGAACACCAAATGGATCATTAACAAGACACAATATGTTTGCAAACACAAGTTGTCCTCGGTGCTTATTTACAAAGTAGGTTCCAAGAACTAGCTGATACAGTAAATGCAATATTAGATGGAAATCAAACACAATCTAAACCTACAGAAACATCTTCTAAAAAGTCAAATGAGCAAATAGCTGATGAAGTAATTGCGGGAAAATGGGGAAATGGATCTGATAGATTCAATAGATTAGCACAAGCAGGTTATGATGGAAATGCTATTCAAAGTATTGTAAATCAAAAATTAAGTGGATCAACTTCAGCACCAAAACCAAGTAAAAAATCTAATGAAACTATTGCACAAGAAGTAATAAATGGAGCTTGGGGAAACGGAGAAGATCGTAAAAACAAATTAACTGCAGCAGGATACGATTATAATACAATTCAAAATATTGTAAATCAAAAATTAGGAGCTAAGCCAACTGCATCTTCAAAGAAATCAAATGAGCAAATAGCTGATGAAGTAATTGCAGGGAAATGGGGAAATGGTGCAGACAGAAAAAACAGATTAACTGCAGCAGGATATGATTATAATTCCGTTCAAAGAATAGTTAATCAAAAATTAAAGTAGTAGTATGAAAATCCTTATTTTTCAAGGAAT
>CATLGL010000045.1 GCA_949935895.1 uncultured Clostridia bacterium | reverse complement strand
ACCTTGTTTTCCTTCGATTACTGCATTTGCCATTACTGTTGTAATTAATTTTACTGCACGTATAGCATCATCATTTCCAGGAATAACATAGTCAACATCTTCTGGGTTACAGTTTGTATCGATTAATCCAACAACTGGTATATTTAATTTTCTAGCTTCTAAAATCGCAATTCTTTCTTTTTTTGGATCTACAACAAAGATTACACCTGGAAGTTTATTCATTTCTTTAATTCCACCTAGGTTTTTTTCTAATTTTTCCATTTCTTTTTTCAAAAGAATAACTTCTTTTTTAGGTAATACATCAAATGTTCCATCTTCTTGCATTGCTTCTAAAGCTTTTAATCTTTGAATTCTTTTTTGAATAGTACCAAAATTTGTAAGCATTCCACCTAACCATCTTTGGTCAATATAATACATTCCACAAGCTTCTGCTGCTTCTTTTACGCATTCTTGAGCTTGTTTTTTTGTACCAACAAAAAGAATATCCTTTCCTTCTTCTGATGCTTCTTTTACAAAGCGGTAAGCTTCATCAATTTTCTTTGATGTTTTTTGTAAGTCAATAATATGGATACCATTTCTAGCTTGAAAAATATATTCAGCCATTCTAGGATCCCATCTTCTTGTTTGATGTCCAAAATGAACACCTGCTTCTAGTAATTGTTTCATTGCAACTACTGCCATTTTTTTATTCCTCCTTTAGTTTTACCTCCATAAAGCATCTACATTTGCCACACACCATAATTATGGCACTAAAAGCAAACTCACTTTATGTGTATATTTTTTAACTTTGATATTATATCAAAAAAATATTGCAATTGCAATACTTTTTTTGATTTTTAAGTATATATTTTTAAAGCGCTTAAGTTTATTTACTTTGCATTCTCTTATAGCTTTTAAAAAATCGTTTTAGATTAAAATTCTAAAACGATTTTTATTTTCTCTTATTTTAACTTTTCTTCTACTAATGTCCAAATATCCTCTGTTTCTCTGTCTTTTTCCCAGAATGCTCCTCCTGCTAGTTCATATTGACTTATTAAATTTAGTTTTTCTCTAATAGAATCAACATCCTCTATCCACATTTGACATTTTTGTTGTCCGGCCTGTGTATTCTACATAATATTGTTTTGTTAGTTCGTCCCATGTTTTTGTTACATCTTTTGGTAATGTCTGGTTTACTTTATTCATGTTAATAACAGAACTTATTATCTTTCCTGTACTATCTGTTTTCCATAATCTTGTATATAATGGCATTCCTAAAATAATTTTTTCTTTTTCAACTGCCTCTTGCCCTATAAATTTTTTAATATTGGCCTCTACCCAATCATATCCTGCAACACTTCCTGTTTTTGTACTAGATACTCCATGTTGATCATATGCCATAAAAATAATATAATCTGCCGCTTTTGCAAGTTCATCTCTATCAAAACATAGTGACCAATTTTCGCTACCATCTGGTGCTGTTACATCAACACTTGTTACAATACCATATTCTCTTAGGCGTGGAGCAAGTTCAATAATAAATCTTGAATATACATCTTTATCTGCCATATTCATATATTCAAAATCTACATTGATGCCATCTAAATCATATTGTACAGCAAGTGCTACAATTTGTTCAATCATTTTTGTTCTTAATGTATAATCATTTAAAATTTTAGAAGTAACTTCCTTCATAGAATTATTTGAAAACATAGCCCATACTTTATATCCATTCGCTTTTGCCCAATTAAGATAATCTTTTCCACCTCTTGCAGCATTATCAATAATGCTTAATCCATCTGTATTTTTTAGTGAAAAAAAGGAGGGGCTAACTACATTAATTCCAGGAATTTTTTCTGTTCTTACTGGTGCATTTACATATTCTGAATAATAATCCCAAACAAGCTTTACTTTTTCCTTTATTTGTGGATCTTTTTCTAATTTTTCTCTTACTATTGTTTTATTAGTTAATTTGTCGGATTTTATATATCCAATTTTTCCGTTTTCTGTTCTTATTCTGCTATATCCATCTTTTTCAGATATCACTACTACTTTTTCACCTTGTTTTAGTTTATCTACTGTTCTTGCTATCCATTTTGTATTATATTTCACACTAACATTTTTGCTAACATCTGCTTTTACTAATTCTCTATCTAATGAGTCTAATGTAATCACATTATTGCTTATATTATTGATTTCAATATTATATATTTTTCCCATTTCTGAAATTGGTAAATAATATGTGCCATCTTGTCGTTTTGCTCCACTTACTAATTTTACTTCTGAACCATTTACTGTCATTTTCTTTTGTGTTAAAGATAATACTGCTACTTTTGTATCAGAAGTTGTTATGATTTGATTGTTGGCTTTATCATGATAAATTTGCCCATCAAAGTAATTTTCTAGGTCCTCCATTGATACATATACCACATTGTTATCATCTATCCATATGTCATGTTTTAATTTTCCTGTTACATTATTATTATTGATGACAAAATTAATTTTTCCTTCATTTGGATCTTTTTTAAAGTTTGGAGATACTATCAATATTACTCCTGCAATTACTAATAGCCCTACTACAATTGCAACTTTTTTCCATATATTTTTGATATTTTTCATGAAAATTCTCCTTTTTTATTTCTAGTATGCTACTACTATATCATAAAATACTTTTTTCGCAAATATTTTTAAAAAAATTTTAAGAAAATTATCAGTTTGTTAAATAAAAACATGTATTTTATTAAAAAGGCGTAGGATTCACAAGGAATCCTGCGCCTTTTTATGACATATCTCCCTCCAATAACGCATACTAAGCTTTCCGTAGGCTTTATTTTCGTTACAGTTCACAAAAAATTCTCCCACATACGGTATTTTAATAAATTGACCTCTTTGCACCAATTTGTCCCATTTTTTATGGCACTCCTCATATATTGGCATTCTAAAACATCGTTTAAGAAAAATTCCATTATAATAAACCATATAACATTTCCCCTGCTTTACCACTATAATGTCCTTTGTACCACAATATATACTGTTGGCATCATAATTTTGTGCAATTAAGCGAATCTCATCTGAAATTTGATAAATGACACTGTCTGTTTCTGATTGCAATAGAAGATAATTATCTAAAGCTTGCCAAGCTTGTATCTTAGGTATTTCCAACTTCTCATCTCTAGATAATAAATACATTCTTTTCTCATCTTCACCTATCCAAATATTCCATTTTTCTTGACTTTTATGTGGATTCAGATTAAGAGGTTCTAATATTTTCATATTTGTCTTTAGTAACAGCTGACTCGTTTGCTTGTCATATACTCTTACATAATTACCAGACTCCTCTTTTAAATAAATCTCCTTTCCTACTTCAATTTCATGAACATTTTCATCTGTTTGAATTTGAAGTTCTCGCCACAAATCATATACCACTTTTGTTCCATCTGGTGCTTTGCACAAAATATGTCTTGCACTTTTTTCACACCAGTTACATATGGTATGGTTTTGACTTAATTCCATAAAATTAATTTTATGAACGGACATGAGATTTTCTCTTAACATTTCTCCCTTACGGTTTACTTCAAAACTTGTAATATTGCAAAGTTTTGAGTTTAGTTTCAATACTATTTTAACCATATGGAAGTTCTGATAAGAAACCTTATTCTCCTCTCTTTCAAACTGCTTTTGCCACAATTCATAATCCTGCACATCTTTAAAAAAGCACTTACTAGATTTTTTATCCTCGATATATAAATCTCCGTTATGTGCTAATTTAATAATCGCAATATCTCTTGTTTGTGGTTCCCATACTTCTGTGCCAGATATGGTAATAAAAGAAACCTTTTTAAAACATTGTATAACTCCATTTCTAAATACATGAATTCCATTTTGCGAAGTAATTAGCATTATATCTTGTCTTAATTCATACTTTATTACTTCAATCGAATCATATAATTGGACATAGCCACTCTTTTCTAGCACTAAAAAACGCTGCTTTTTAAAATCATTTGGCATTTCCTCCCACCAAAAGGCTATTATATACTTTCCAATTTGTTCTAGCTGCTTATAAATAAACCCTTCAGTCGAACATCTTTTATTATCCAGAATGCAATAATTACCTCCTAATTCCTGTGCTAAATGTAGTTGACCAAATGTTTTATAGTCTTTTAGATAATATCTGTCACCAGATATTTCTTTTAAAATCCATTTGGCTTCTGGTACTATTTTTGAACCCTCCCGTTTTATTATTTGTGGTTCTAAAAATTTCATTTTTTGCCTCCTTTTTGCTTTATTTCGTTAGAATTTGGTATATCTCCTTTCTACTTTACACTTTTTTGTGATAGTGGTAGATATTATATCTCCTTTTACATAATTGGTCAATCCTATTTAAGTTATTTATATATAAAGGTAGCAGGCGTGGGAATAATACTATCTCCCACGCCTACTTCTTTTAGGGTCAACCAAAAAACTTTTTCCACCAATATTTACTACTCCATTTTGAATAGGCTTTTTTCTTTATAATATCAACATAATACTTACCTATCCCCGGAATTGTAATAAAACCACCGTCTACTATAATGTTCTTCCATTTTTCTCGACACTCCTGTGCCGTGTAACCACACCGTAAATGTCTTTCGCGCTGATTCGACTCTTTTTTTATTAGAATTCCTTTATAAAAAATGAGGTCTTCAGCAAACTTGCTTATTACAACAATGTCTGTTGTTCCAACAAAAATTATTGGATATTCTACCTGCTCCTGCTTATCTTGCCATATTGCAATACATCCGATGCCCCGAGTAATTTTATAAAGGAAATACATATATCCTTTATTCTTTACTATACATAAAAGCACATATCCATCTTTTGCTTTTATCCATTTTACCTTTTCAAACAAAGCTTTGGTATTTACTGTGTAAAGGTAAAAACTCTCTTCATCCATCTCCTGCCAACAATGATAAGCTGTGTTATCCATTTGAACTTCTTTTAATGTAGATGAATAGCATTTTAAAAGCAGTTCATTAGTTTCCTTATCATATATCTGTGTATAAAACCGGCTTGAGTTTACTAACTTCCAAAACCAAATCTCAGCTTTTTTAAAATCTGCTCCATCTGCATACTCTTCTGTTTCAAATGTAGTATTATCAGCGATATTATGAAGAATTTTTCTACCTTCTCCGCTTTCATACATCACATACCTGTCAGAGGCCTCACATACATCGAATATATCTTCTAATTCAACAAAAATTGGTGCCTTTTCATCCTGCAGGAAGCTAGCTCCATATGTCTTCTCTTCTGTAGAAACAAGCATTTTGATTCTTTCGCCTCCTGCTGTATGATACTGCCTCCAAAAATGAAGGTATACCTGGCTTGCCTCTTTTTCTATTGTCTGCTCTTTTCCAATTTCAATAGTGAGGATACTATCGTATGACAGTTTGATAACACCGACATATTGCTTTTCCCCTTCTGCTGTCTTTTTACTGGTGCTAAGCAAATATGCAGTTTTTAGAGCTTCTGTAAAAACTCCATCTTGAAACCAGAAATAACTATTAGTCGCATAAACTAACATATTATCCTCTACTTCTTCATAACTCAAGCCTACAATAGGCGACTCCCACATCTGAAGGTTGCCGTCCTCATCATAGATATGGAATTTTTCTGGTTCAAAATAAGCAAGCAGATATTTTCCTACTATTTTCGTTTTATCATAGTAGAAATCATACTCGCTTTCCATCTCCTTGTCCATGATGCAATATTTTTCTTCTCCATCCTCGTTAAGTTCCTGCATAATCCACAGGTTTTTCCAAGGCTTTGCATCCCGTAGAAGGTAGTATTCATCTTCCTCCTCTACGATAAAAACCTGCTTCGGTTTTTGAGTAAATTTCATTTTCTTTCCTCCTGTTTTTTTGGTTTTATTGGTTATTGGTGATTTTAAAGTCTTCCCTCCTTTCAACATCACTTTTTGTGACCACATCTATTATATATCATTTTACATAATGCGTCAATCTAAAACAGCCAAGCTTCAAAATGAAGTCCAACACTTTTCCTAAAAATCTTTTAAAACTATTTCTTTTTTCCATTTTTTATAGTATAATAGTACTGTAAGTTTGAATAAGGAGGGTTATTTTTATGTGGCAAGTATGGTGTACCATTTCAGGTATTTGTTTTGTTTTAGAAATTATTACTGTTGGATTTTTAGTATTCTGGTTTGCAATTGGTGCTTTAATTACAGCTTTTGTTAGCCTTTTTACAGATAATATTATGCTTCAAACAACCGTATTTGTTCTTAGCTCTACCGCATTACTATTTTTAACAAAACCTTTTGTTAAAAAATTTTCTAGAGAAGATAAAGTTCAAACAAATGCCTATTCTGTCATTGGAAAAACAGGAATTGTTACTAGTGAAATTAACGAACAAAATAAATTAGGTCAAGTAACTATTGGTAGTGAAGTATGGACAGCAAAAGCAGCTATCCCTATCTCTGAAGGAAGTCAAGTTATTATAAAACAAATTGACGGTGTAAAAGTAATTGTAGAACCAATTTTAACACCTGTTATAAAATAGTTTTTGGTATTTTATTATATATATATTATTATTAAGGAGGATTGATTATGGCATTTTTAATTATACTATTAGTTATCATACTAATTATTGCATTTAAATCAATTAAAATCGTTAAACAAGCAGAAGTGTACATTATAGAAAGACTTGGTAAATATCACAAAATTGCTGATGCTGGTCTTACCATTATTGTACCATTTATTGACCATGTAAGAAGTGTTGTCAGTTTAAAGCAACAAACTATGGATATTCCACCTCAAGGTGTTATTACAAAAGATAATGTTACAATCACAATTGATACTGTTGTGTTTTATAAAATTACGGATCCTGCAAAAGCAGTTTATGAAATTCAAAGTTTAAAAAAAGGTATTGAATATTTAGCCATCACTACTATTCGTGATATTGTTGGTAAAATGGACTTAGATGCAACCTTTAGTTCAAGAGATGCTATCAATGACCAATTACGAGTTATCTTAGATGAAGCAACTGATCAATGGGGTTGTAAAGTTGACCGTGTAGAAATTAAAGACATTACTCCACCTGCTGATATTCGTGATGCAATGGAAAAACAAATGAATGCAGAACGTAATAAAAGAGCATTAATTTTACAAGCAGAGGGTGAAAGACAATCTGCCATTACTATTGCAGAGGGTCAAAAAGAAGCAGCTATCTTACAAGCAGAAGCAGACCGCGAATCAAGAATAAGACGTGCTGCTGGTGAAGCAGATGCTATCAAAAAAGTGGCTGAAGCAAAAGCAAAAGAAGTAGAAATGATTTATTCTGCAATGAAAAAAGCAGATCCAAATGATAAATTAGTTCAACTAAAATCATTAGAAGCATTGGAAGAAGTAGCAAAAGGTGATGCTAATAAAGTATTTATTCCTTTTGAAGCAACTGCTGCTCTTTCTAGTTTAGGGGCTATCAAAGAAGTTTTAAAAAGTGATGAAAAAAATAATAAATAAAAATGAGCCATAGGCTCATTTTTATTTAACCTTCATTAACTTAAAATCTAAATAGTCTCCACTAACTAAGTAAAATTCAATTCCTTCTACATTTCCCTCTATTGCATCTTTATGTGAATGTGCATGTAAATGTCCATACATACATTTTTGTACCTTATATTGTTTCATAGCTTCTACAAATTTTAGTTCTAACTTATTTAATATGGCAGAATTGGTAATTGGTGGATAATGCATAAATACATAAATTGGTTTATCTTCTCCGAATTTTGTAATTCCTTCGTTTATTGATAACTCTAATCTACCAAGTTCACGATTTAAAATTTTTCCTTGTCCTTCTAAATCATTTAGTGTCCATCCTCTTGCCCCTGTTATAATAATCCCTTCATAGAAGAAACTATTATTAAATAAAAAATCGATTGTATCAAAATGATTTTTTTGTATATAATCTTTCATTTTTGCCATCGTTGTCCACCAATAATCATGGTTTCCTTTTAGTAATATTTTTCTCCCAGGCAATTCATTTAAATATTGAAAATCCAAATAAGCATCCTCTAAATTCATAGCCCAAGAGAAGTCTCCTGGCAATATAACAACATCCTCTTGTTTTACTTTCTTCAACCAATCTTGTTTAATTTTTTGTTCGTGATTTTCCCAATTATCTCCAAAAATGTTCATTGGTTTTGGATTTTGGAATGATAAATGCAAATCTGCTATTACATAAATAGACATATTGTTTCCTTTCTTTTTATAAGTTAAAATATCTTACACTCTAGAAAGCTATTATTTTTATAGTCTGAATGGTAATACATTATTATCTTTATATTTTCAAATTAGGAACTGCATTTAAAGATAAATTAGCTCTATCTCCTTTCATGAAATGATAATATCCTGAACTTGCTATCATAGCTGCATTATCAGTACAAAGTTTTAATTCTGGATAATATACTTTCACTCCCTCTTCTTTTCCCATTTTCAAAAAGTTCTCTCTTATATAGGAATTAGCAGATACTCCCCCCGCTAATGCTAATTGGGTAATATTTAAATGTTTTAATGCTTTTTTTGTATTTACTAGTAACATATCTATTACTGCTTTTTCGAAGCTTGCACATAAGTCTGCTTGGTTAATATTAGGATTTTTATGATGCAAATTTAAAATCGCTGTTTTTATTCCACTAAAACTGAAATCTAGACTATCTTCAAAGTATGTATGTGGGAGGTTAATATTCGGTGCTCCAGCACTTGCTAATTTATCAATTTTAGGACCTCCTGGGTATTCAAGCCCAATTACTCTTGCCACTTTATCAAATGCTTCTCCGAATAGCATCATCACGAGTACGTGCTAATATTTCAAATTCTGTATAATCCTTTGTATGAATAAGATGTGTATGACCTCCAGAAATCACTAAACACAAAAAAGGAGGCTTTAATTCTGGATGTGTAATATAATTTGCTGCAATATGTCCTTCTATATGATTTACCCCTATAAGAGGTTTTTTTAGTGCATATGACAATGCTTTTGCATATGCTACCCCTACAAGGAGTGCTCCCACAAGCCCTGGACCATATGTTGGGCAAATGGCATCGATTTGTGAAAATGTTATATTGGCTTGTTTTAGTGCCTCCTTTGTAACTGTCGAGATAGCCTCTACATGGTTTCTAGACGCAATCTCTGGGACTACTCCCCCAAATTGTTTATGAATTTCAATTTGAGAATGAATTACATTTGAAAGAACTTCTCTTCCGTTTTTTACAACAGATACAGAAGTTTCATCACAGCTTGATTCAATTCCTAATGTATAAACATCTTTTTTCATTTTTTATTCCTTTATATCCTTCTTTATTTTCGTTATTTTAATTGTTTTGATATATCAACACATTTATAATCCAAATATCATTTCACCTATATTAAATAATCCTGTTGTTATCCAACTGATAATTGGAGAAATCAGTGTACCAGCAAGTCCTGTTATCCATAAAATTAAAAACGCAATATAGAAATAATTTTGATATTTATCTAACCATGTCTTTACATTATACGACATAAAGTTTCTAAAAATCTTACTTCCATCTAATGGTGGAAGTGGAATTAAGTTAAATACTCCTAACCCTATATTAACAATTGCTGCTGACTGAATCATTAGCATAATATAAAATCCTATTTGTGAAACTGTAAAACTTGGAATAAATTTAACAATAGCAAAATAGATAATGGTAAATACAATTGCTAATATAAAGTTCATAACTGGTCCTGCTACAGAAACAATTGCTTCTCCTGCTGACATGGAATATTTGCGGTCAAAATTTCTTGGGTTAATTTGTACTGGTTTTCCCCACCCAATATGTACAAAAATAAGAAGTACTACTCCGAATAGGATCTAGATGGCTCATTGGATTTAAGTTTAACCTTCCTTGCATTTTAGCCGTGTCATCACCTAATTTATAGGCACTATAAGCATGTGCAAATTCATGAAAAGTAATAGCAACAATAACTCCTGGTAAGGTTAATAGTAAACTAATTACTTCTAATCTTGTCATACTCACCAAACCATAAATGATACTAATTCCTAAAATAATATATAAAATTCGTTTATCATACGAAAAATGAAACATATGCTTTCTCCTTTACAAATTTATGAAACTATCTATGCATTTCTATACCCTGTTTATAATGTAAATCTCTTCTCATTAAATTGCAATGCTACCCGACTGAATTTATTAAACCTCATTAAACTTTAATAATCTAATCAACTTCCTTTAATACTTGTTCTATTGTTGGTATATAACTTTGCAATTTTTCACTAAGTCTTTCTTGGCATTTTATAAATACTTGGACTAATTGTTCTAAATCTCCTGTCGTTTGAGCCTTATATAAAGCTTCTCTATATTCTTTATTATATTCATCATCAATAGCAATTAAATCAATATTATTCTCTAAACATTGTCTAAGTATAATAAATCTTCCTATTCTTCCATTTCCATCTTGAAAAGGGTGTATATGTTCAAATTTTTGATGAAAGTCTGCAATATCTTCTATCGTTGCTATTTTCTTATCTAATAATTTTTTAATCAGTTCCTCAACTTCATATGGTTCAGCTAATTTAATATTTACATTTCTTAATTTATTAGGAAGCTTTTTATATACTCCTACAAATCCATAATTTTCATCACTTGTATTCTTTTTTAGAATTGAATGATATTCTCTAAGTAGTCTATCTGTTAATTCTTCATCTAAAGTTTCTATTACAAAATCGAACAATTCTAAAGAGTTAATTGTTTCTTGCACATCATTAATTGAATGTTCACCTATTACCATATTTTCTTCTAAAAGTACATTTAATTGTTCTATATTAAATGTACTTCCTTCTAGTTTATTAGAGTGGTATATATACTCTATCTTTATATCGTCATATACTGCATTTTTTATTTTTGATAATTTTTGCATAGTGTTAATAGATATTTTCATATACTTTTCCTTTCTCATATTTTTACTTTTTGAAACTTTTATCATAAATCCACAGTATAAATTGTATCCTGTTAGTAATGTAAATTTTCCTCTTAAATACAAGAGGTTTCCGATCGTCATTTTATGCATTATAGAATATTTTTTATTATCGTTTTGACATTAATTTTATATATTATAATTCTTCTTTTTTAACAAAACCTTCTGTATACAATCTAGCCATTTCAAATTCACTATGAAATTGTAATTTGCATTATTCTTTAGTAATAACTGGTTTTCCCTCACTATCCAATAAAACTGTCATTCCACCAGAATATCCTGACTGTCTATAAATATAATTAACTCCTGTTTCCTTATCTACCCAGATTTCAATTACACTTACAGTTCCTTGTGAATAAATTTTTTCAAATCTTTCTCCTTTTTTTAACATAATAAACACTCCTC
>CATLGL010000044.1 GCA_949935895.1 uncultured Clostridia bacterium | reverse complement strand
CTTTAACTTCTATCTCTTTTTTTATTATTGCTTATTTTTAAAACTCTACCTTTAATTTTACTTTATTCATAATCCTCTAATGTACTATTTAATTCCTCTTCTCCATAAATACGAATTCCCTCTTCTAGGCGAAGCTTATCTGTCTGTGTTAAATATTCCACACTAATGGAAGTCTCTTCTTTTAGTGTTTCTGAGTTATCTTTTCCAATTTGATAAATAGCAATAACTCCATCTTTTTGTCTTAATACATAATGTTGGTTACAAACTCCACTAGCCTCTTTTATTAAAATGACCTCATTAGGAGAAAAAGTTTCCACTTCCCAATCACTTTGTTTTTCTTCTAATTCTTCTTTTGTTAGATTCACATATTCTTCTGGTATTCTAGCATACTCTTTTATTGTGTGAGCACATTCTTCATATTGTTTTTTTAAAATCAATACGGCATTTGGCGAAATCTTTTCAGTTTCATTGCTGCTGACACTAATTTCATTTAATATCGTATTTTCCTGTTCCTCTTCATCAATCAAATTTAAAGTTTGATTCGTACTTAATACATTACGATTTTCTGTTTTTGGAGTATCTTCATTTTTAAATAAATAGATACCTATTATGATAGCAATCACCATAATAATTGCTATTAAAACAATATACATCCATTTTTTCATACTTTATTCCTTCTTTCTTTTAAGCTATCATTTCATAAAGAAGCACTTGATTTTCTGATAGTATGTACAAAAAAAAGAGATTTTATACCATTTTTACCATATTTACTAATCATACTTAAATTTACTTTAACATCTTGTTTATCCAAATCTTTTCTTTTCTATTAATTCGTATTGTAACTTCTCCATCTTTGTCTGTTCTAAATATTTTACTTCCATCTCCGTTCTATCCTTTCCAAAACTTCAGCATTAGGATGTCCAAAATTGTTACTTTTTCCAACTCCAATCAGTGCTATTTTAGGTTTTATTGCCTTTAAAAATTCTTCTGTTGAGGATGACTTTGACCCATGATGAGCTACTTTTAGGATGGTAGAATTCAATATATTAGTATTTTTATATTCCTTTAAAATAGCTTTTTCTGCTATTTCTTCAATATCTCCTGTAAAAAGACAAGAAATATTTTTATATACCATTTTGAAAACTAAAGAATTATTATTGATACCATTTTCACTAATGATATTGTTAGAATTTGGCCACAATACATCAAAATATAAATCTTTTTCTATATCTATTCTTTGCCTTGTCTCTACTACATGTAATTTTATCTTTCGTTCTTTTACTATTTTTATAAATTCTTCATAATTGGTTGAAGTTTCAAATTGTTTCCCGATTATCACATTTTTTACAAATAATTCCTTCATAACAGTAAGCAATCCCCCGCACATGATCACTATCAAAATGTGAAATAACTATAGTATCAATCTCTTTTGTATGATGGCTTAATAAATATGGTATCAACACTTTTTTTCCTATATCATATTTTTCGTTTTCCTGATTTCCTCCCCCATCAATTAAAATACGCCTATGGTTAGGAGTTGTAATAAAGATACAATCTCCTTGATCTACATCAAGCATTGATATTTGTAAATCTTGTGATGGTATTGTTATTATCTTATACACTAATAAAACAATTGCTATTACCACCATCACTTGTCCTTTTCTCTTGAAAAAGACCTTTTTAAATTTATCCACATTTGTTAATAATTGTTTTTCAAATCTTCTTTTATTCTCTTTTTGTTTCAATGTTTTCCAGTAAACCCAAAAAAGAAGACCTATATAGTAAATGATAATGATGCTTGCTTTTGGTGTACAAACCAAAAGATTAGATAATGGAAAACTTGCAAACACCTCACTTATTTTTAATAAAAATGTGAATAACTTATCTAATATAAAAATAATAATATCTGATAAAATTGGAATTTGTATAGGAATGCTAATAAAAAAACCAAGCATCATAAGAATTCCCATAAAAAAACTTACCAATAAATTAGAAAAAATAAAGGTGATTGAAAAACGTTGAAACAATACTATACTAATAGGAAGAATGGCTATTTGTACTAAACTTGAAATAACTATAATTGGTTTTATTTTTTTATTCCAAATAGTCTTGTTTTGATTTTCCTTTAAAAAAATAGGAGACATTAGTGTAATTCCTAAAACTGCACTATATGATAAAATAAGTCCTGTATTCATAAGTGAAAATGGATTTTGTATTAAAATAATTAGTAACGAAATTGCTATGTTATTAATAGTATCACTTTTTCTTTCAACTAATGTTGCCAAAATTCCAAATCCCGCCATCATACATGCTCGTCTTACTGAAGGTGTATGATTAGTTAGTAAAACAAAAAAAGCAAGAACCAAAAGAGTGATGACTTTTATCTTTCTTCTTCCTATTTTCCCTTTTGAAAGTAAAAATCCTAAAATTGTAATAACACAAACAACATGCAATCCTGACACTGCTAAAATATGAGACAAGCTAGCCTTAGCAAAATTCTCCTTAATCCCTTGCTCTATTCCTTCATCTTTTCCTAGTAAAATACCAAGTAGAAGCTCTTGATGCTCCTTTTTAATAATTTTTTTTCGAACTTCTTGCTCTATTACTTCTTGTGTTTTACAAGCTAGCTTTTGAAAAAATCCTCCTCTATTTTTTGTAATAATTTGTACTTGTTTTGTGCTAATTCTTCCTACTAGTCCGATTGGATTTTAAGTATATTTTATCATCAAACCCTTTATCATTTCGTGCTGGACTTGGTTCTTCATATTTTCCTTCAAAAGAAATTTGATCACCATATTCCAAATTTAATTTTCCTTGCATTTTGAACTGTACCATTATATTCACGTTTTTCTTTCCCACTTGTATTACTTTTAAATGATATTGTGTATCATATTCCCTTTTGATTGGATTACTCATAATTATACCAATATAGCAAGTATCTTCTTTTATTTGTTTTATCTTTTTTTCATATTCTTGATTTTGTATATTGGTTATTATACTAGATATTACTATACTCACACATAAAATAAGGATTGATTTCCTTATTTTTAATACTGCATCATACCTCTTAGCCTTCTTATATTTACAAGCACCATAAGCAAAAACAAATGCTATCCATAAACAAAATAAGACTACACTGATATTACAGTATAGCCCTATTAAAATTCCTATTATTCCTCCGTATAGTTATTATTACCATTGGTCGTTGTATCATAAAAACCTCTTTCCAAATGGCTCCTTTTTCTCCCTTTAAAATACTCGTACTGCAGTTACATATCTTGTACGATATGAGCCTGCATTTAATGATGATGTGATAACCCCCGTTTTTTCTGTAGATGCATGAATAAATTGATTATTTCCTATATAAATTCCGCAATGACCGATTCCTTTTTTGGTTCGATAATTAGTAAAAAATACCAAATCTCCTGGTTGTAAATTTGCTTTTTCTACTTTTGTTCCTTTTTTAGATTGTGCCGTTGCAGAATGTGGTAAGCTAATTCCAAATTGTTTATATAGATACATCGTAAAGCCAGAACAATCAAAACCTGAAGGACTAGCACCTCCATAAACATATCTTGAGCCTAAATATTTTTTTGCCATATCTACTATTTGACTTGCTTTTGATTGTGTGGTCTTATTAGCTTGTTCTTGTTTTGTTTCTTCACTTGTTATTACATTAGCCGTTTGTGATATTTCTCTTGTTGAAGAACTTCTTGAAGTTACAGCTTCTACCTTCTTTTCTGAAACGTACGTTTTCAAAACATATCCCTCTTGGTCATTATGCTTGATTTTATACCATTTTCCCTCTTCTAATAAAATAGTCACTTTTGCATTTTGTAAAAATGTTTTTAATACTTTACTATCAGTATCTGGTGATTGTCTAAAGTTGATTCCATCTGATGTAATATATGCAGTTTTATTAAGATACTTTTCTTCTGGTTTTGGTTCATCTTTTGGTTGTTGTTCCACTGGTTTTTGTATTGGTTCTGGCTTTTTAGTTTCTAATAAATCCTTTTTTACCCAACCCATTTTATTTCCTAAAGAAATATATACCCAATGATTTGCTATATCAACAACCGTAAGTTCTTTTCCTTTTTCTAATGTTTGTATTTTCATAGAACTTGGTAATGGTCTTAAAAAAATTTGTAATTCACTTTTGGTATATACCTTTGTACCAATTTGAAGTTCTTGTGTCTCCACCTGTGCTGCTTCTTGTTGTACTCCTTGTTCTATATCTACTGTATTTTGAATAGTCTCTTCATCCTTTGTATTTTGGCCTTTTTGTTCATTTGTAAGGTTTTTATCTTCTTCATTATTATTCTTTATTACTTCAACTTGTTCTTTTCTTATATATCCTTTTATTTTTTTATAATTAACACGATACCATTCACTTTTTTCTTCTAAAATTTCAAATTCATCATTTTTTGGTATAATCTCAAGAGTAATTGATGAATCATCCATTTCTTTTTTTAGTTTTGCCTCTTTTGTTGCTTTTCCAGTATTATTTGCAAAAATAGTCTGTGCTAATCCTAATATAATAAGAAAAATAAGAAACGAAGATAAAATAATTTTTTTAATTCTTGCCATAAATAACTGCTCCTTTTATATTTTACCTTATAATAGTATATACTAATTCTCAAAAATTGTCAATTTTGAATTCGACAAATGCTTCGATTACACTCTTCATATATAGTTTTTTCATTGTTTTTCTCTGTTTTTCTATCCTGCATTAAAATTTTTCCACCGATTATTGTCGTATCAACATTACTTCCTTTTACATTATATACAAGCTCTGAAAATAAGTCATTTACTGGGTTTTGGATTATTTCCTCTAAGCCGATAATAATAATGTCTGCTTGTTTTCCTTGCTCGATACTTCCAATTTGATTTTCTAATCCTAATGCTTTTGCCCCATTTATAGTAGCCATTTTTAACACTTCGTAAGCAGGAATTTTAGTAGGATTTTCTGTGATTCCCTTTTGTAAAAGAGCGGTAAATTTCATTGCTTCAAATAAGTCTAAATTAGAGCCGGCTTCCTTGCCCATCAGTTCCAAGGCTTACTATAATTCCACTTTCTTGCATATTGCAAATATTGGCTACTCCACAACCAAGTCTTAAATTACTTACTGGACAATGGGATATATATACCTTTTCATGCGCAAGTTCTTGTATCTCTTGTTTGGTTAATTTTACACTATGAGCTAAAATAACATGTATACCTGTAAAATAGCGTTTAATTAACTCCACTGGACTTCCTACTTTATATTGTGCTTTTATATCTTCTACTTCTTTACTATTTTCACAAAAATGAATATGAATTGGTAAATCATATCTTTTGGCAAGCCCCACACATTTTGGAATATAGCTATCCTTCGTTGTATAAAAACCATGGATTCCAATATTAAATGTAATATTGGCATGTTTTTGATGATGTTGGCTAATAAGAGCTTCAAGTTGCTGTATTCGTTCTTCTCCATCTCCTACTAAATCCATTAGTGTTCTTGTTGTTTGTATACGAATTCCAGTCTCTTTTGCAGCTCTTATAATCTCTTCTGTCATAAAATACATATCATTAACCGTTGTGGTTCCTGTTTTTATCATTTCCATACAAGATAAAATAGAAGCATAATATACGTCCTCTGTTGTCATTTTATCCTCCATTGGCCAAATTTTTTTCTCTAACCATTCTTGTGTTGTATATCCATCTACTGTCTCACGGAAAATGCTCATAGGAATGTGAGCATGTGTATTAATAAGACCTGGCATAACGACTTTTTTACTCGCATCAATTATCTTATCTACCTTTTGTTCTATTTGTTTTCCAATTTGCTTAATTTTATCCTCTTCTATTAGAATATCCATATGTTCTTCTAATTTTGGTCTTTTTTCATCCATTGAAATTAAACTTGCATTTTTAATTAATATTTTCATAACAATCTCCTTTTTTCTTATGCCTCCATTTTACAATTGATGCTTTGCTTTTTCAATCTTTTTTAAAAAAATAACAAGGCACTTCAGCACTGCCTTGCTATTTTTTATATTTACGATTTCTTATGCAATAATATCAGCAACAATTCCTGAACCTACTGTTCCTGCTTTTCGTTTCTGTTTGTTTCTATATGTTTCTTAAAGTGTATATTTTTCAATGTTTCTGTTGTTTTTCAATTCTAGTCATTTTTGGTTAATTTTGAACTAGAGTGGGAAAAAAGTGGGAAAGTGGGAAAATCTCTATTCCAATAGAAGCCATCTTGAATCCCATACTTATATATTTTATATGAATACCTTTTGAATATATGTAATAATATTCTATCTAATATATTTAGTTTCATTTTGAACCTCCTTATGAATTAGATTGGAGATATCTCTATCTATATTATACCATATTATGTAAATATTATTAACTATACTCGAAGTTAGGTATTTTCTCTTACTTTCCTTGATATGTCTATGTTACATAATTCGACAAAATGCGACACTATTTCAAATCTTCTATTAACTTATCCATATATTCACTCGAAGGATCTATCTTATCAGTTATCTCTGCTTTTTTTCCGTTAATATAATTTAATGCCTTTTGATATTCCTCTCTATTCAAGTAATTAATTATAGCATCCAGCATTTCTACTATATCCTTATTTTTCATAATACACCTCTTCTCTTTGATTTAGGTATATTATAACACAAATACCTATATTAGAATATAGTTATTTTTAATTTAAGTGAAATTGAAAATAGTTAAAATTTTTGTTACTTTCTTCTAAAATAGTTATATTAGGAGGAGGTGATTTTGATGATACAAATAAGAGTAAATGAATTATTAAAAAAACAAAAGAAAACAAAATATTGGTTCGTAAAAAATATGGAAGGAGGTTATCAGTCACTTAGTAGAATGATGAATAATGAAACAAATAGCATTAGGTTTGATACCCTTGAAAAAATGTGCGATCTATTTGATTGTGAAATTGGAGAAATTATAGTTAGAAAGAAAGGAAAGAAAAGAAAATGAGTAAACTTATAAACCAATATGAAGAACTAAAGAAAAAGGATCCAAATAAAGTCTATATTTTTCCAGTAGGTATTTTTTATAATATATTAAATGAAGATGCAAGATTAGTTTCAAATGCTATCGGTCTAAAACTTACAAATCTAAGTCCAGAAATAATAAAGTGCGGTTTTCCTATCTCCCAAAAAGAAAAATACTCTCTATTATTAAAGAATAACAATATAGCATTTGAATTTGTCGCTCCTACACCTTCAATTCAAAATACCTCTTATATAAATATTATTAAGAAAATACAAAATATAGATCTTAATAACACTACTTGCAAAGAAGCATTTGATATACTCTATAATATACAACAAAAATTAAATAATATGCAATAGTGAAGAAAAATTAAAAAAACCGCAAAAAATCGAGGCACGAGGTTTCGATTTAAGCGGTTTTTTTAGACTAAGTAAATAAGTTATATACCTGTAAAATATTGTTTTTATTGTATATCTGTCTTATAAACCCATGAGTATATTTCTTTTAGTAACACACCATTTGGATGCGTATTTCCGCTTCCAACTTGCATTATTGTATATGTTTTGCCTTTTATTGAATTTGGTATTGTTTGTCCTGTGCAATATTTACTTGCACTTGTTTTTAATGTTACTTTTTGACCTACTTTATATGTTGTATTTGTGTTTGTTGTAGTTACATTTCCATTACTTACTTTTGTTGTATAATCTAAACAGATCCATCCAGCACCTGATTTTAGTTTTCCCCAATTTCCTGATGTTTCTACTATTGTATATGTACCTTTATCTCTAATGCAACCTACTATTGAATAATTTGTTCCTGCACCGCTTCTAATATTTAATGCCGTAGCAGTAACTTTTACTAAATAGCCATTTGAACTTGTATTTTGTGTATTATTAGTAGTATTTGTTGCAGTTGATATGTTTCCATCTAATTTAGCATTTACTATGTTTGCTAATTCTTGGAATCTATTTTGTAGATACTTACCGAGGGCAACTTGTATTTGCAAACATATTGTGTCTTGTTAAGCTTCCATTTGCTGTTCCATCATAAGTTAATCTGAAGCCATATCTTTTACAAATGTCAACACATAAATTCACTAAAGAATTCCATGCTGCAGCAGATATTGGATAATCTCCTCCTACAGAACTATTAGAAACTTCAATTGTTATTGCTTGGCAGTCATTTGAACTAGAGCTAGATGTCCATGCTCTATTATTTTCATCTACACAACCTACTATTCCACCATCATTTCCTATACAATAGTTTGCACTTGCTTGTCTATTAGGATTTTGAAATAATCTTGCACATTGTTCCCCACTTAAAACACCTGCCATGTGGTGTGGAGTTATTTTACAAACTTTATAACCTTTTCTTCCATTTGTGTAGTTACTTGCAGATGCTAAAACTTGACTTTTAATTAAACTTGAAAAACCCATTATTCTTCTCCTTTCCCATTTGATAATTCTTCTTCCATTTCTTGTGTTAAAGTTACATCTTTTTCGTTTTCTTCCATTTTGCAAACCTCCTTATAAAAAATTAATACTGGAAGATATTTTTATTTTCTTCCAGTATTTTATAAATGCCGTAAAAAAATTACGGTATTATTCCTTATTAGTTTTTGTAAGATCATAAGTTCCTCCAGAAGCCATTGATCCAATAATACAATATATTATTGATGTTAGTAGATCCGCTTCTGATATTTTTAGCATATAACAAATAACTCCTGCTAACATTCCTATAACTATATTTTGTGCAGGTATGTATTTGCTTTCAATCCAATTAAACTTTTTTGAAAGCCATCCAAATATATATGTAACAATTCCTGTTACTACTGCCATTATCATTTCAATTGTTATTACCATAGTTTTTCCTCCTATCTTTTACAATTTTCTATATTCTTCTTTTATGTATTCAAATTCACTGTCTAAATATCCATTATGCATATCCAATTCTCGAATTATTTCTTCATATTTATCATAAAATGCAAAAATTGTTTCAAATTCTTGTCGTGTCTTTTTTATACCGATTCCTTAGATCACCAGCAAAACTTAAAATTTGAAATCGCAGATAATCTTTTTCATTATTGTCAATCTTATGTGATACTTTCGTAATTTCTGATTTGAACTCTTCTTTTATCTCTGTGAATTTGTTTACTTTTTTATTAGTATTTTTGGAAATCAGAGCAACAATAATCATTGCTGATGCACCAATAACTTCACATATTATAGTTATCAATATATTTCCCTCCTCTCTTGTAATTTTCTATAAAAACGCAAAAAAACAACGCTCTAAACTATTCTTAGGCGTTTACTTTTCTATTAATATTTTAATTACTTGATTTCAAGGGATTTATTTGTACTTTTCTCCAGTTATTTCTTCGTATTCTGCTTCTGTTATCCATTTTCCAACAGCATTATATACTCTCGCTTGGTTCCAAACTCCATTATCATAATATTTTTTGACTTTTTCATAATTTTTACTCATAATTACATTTCCTCCTCCATATCAATATCAGACATCATTGCTATATATTCTATGTCAGATTGCATTTTCAATTTGTCTAGCTCTTCTTGTGGTATTTCTCTTAATACGAAATAATATCCATCTTCATAATGAGCAATTTGAACTAATTCCATATTATTGCATTCCTGCTTATAGTCTTTTCCTTCAACTTTTCCTTCAAAAGTTACCTTTGATAACTTTCCTTTAAATTTATCTGCAGTTATTTTGGTTTCTGATATAAAATTATTACCATTTAATCCTAAGTTTTCAAGTTTTGTTCCATCAGATAACGTAATTTTCCATGATTTTTCCATTTTGGTACCTCCTTAAATAAATCATAATATAATTGAGACATATTTGTTATTTGTTGTTGCGACATATTTTTATAATTTGATGCCATCCAGCCTTTGAAAATATTCTCGATTTCCTTATATGTTAGCCTATTATTATCTAATAGCCTTTTATATGCTTTTAATTTTCTTCGTTGTCTAGTTATTGCTTTTGGATTTATTCTTCTAATGATCCTACCTGTTTCAGTTAGTGAATATTTTAATTGTAAAAACTTAAATGTTTGTGACAACTTTGTAATATATGTTTTTCTAGGATTTATCACTAATTCCAATTTGTCTGCAATCTTTAATACTCCATCTAAGACTTCAGTTAGGAATTCTTTACTTTCATGAATTATATAACTATCATCTGTATATCTACCGTAATATTTGCATCCCTTAACAATCTTTATATAGTTATCAATTCTACTTGGATATGCAATTCCAATATTTTGACTTGGCTGTGATCCTATATTGATTCCTCTATCTTTATTAGACTCAATACTAAAAACTTGAAATAGATTCTGTAGTATCCACATTGTCATTGCTCTTTCTTCATTATTCACATTTCTTAATAAATTGTTCATAACTTGTAAGCATTTCTTATATGAAACACTTGAATAATATCCACTAAAATCCATTAAAAGAATATAACCATCATTGCTTTTATGTTCTCTATAATATTTATGCAAGTGTGCTTCTAGTCTTTTCCTACTAAATGCTACACCTTTATTTTTCTGACTAGCTCCATTATCATATATCAAAAAAGGAGAAATTGCTGGACTTAATATTTCATCGCAAAGTAAATGGTTAACTGTTTTGTCAACCATTATGTTTGTTGTAATATTTCTTTTTTTGCCTCGCTCTCTTATTACAAATTTAGTTCCGTTTTGTTGGTCTGTATGTTTTTTCAATCATTGCTTTTTGAATTTGTGCTGTTTCTACTAGCTGATTCATTTCAAAAAGTTGTGACTTGTATTTAAACGGAGCTCCAGCAATCGCTTTTTTCCCTGCTTTGTAAATTAGATTAGCATCATAAAATTTATTCATAAAAAATCACTTTTATAGCAGTAATAGTCGTAACTAACTGCATAATGATTAGCATTTATCAATCGATTCTTTTACCGAATTGAAGGGATAACCTTTCCTTTCCCTTTCCCATACTATTACCAAATGGAAACTTAGTCCATATAAAAATTTGTATAGTAGTGAAATCTGGACGCACACCGTTAGCGTTAGATGCACCGTTGTGGTTAGCATTACCGTTGTTGTTAACATTAGCGAACTCGGACGCAGAAGCGACATTTAAAGATTACCCCAATTATATTTATTTCTTTATATCTTTAAGAAACCTATTATCAGTTTGTCTGAGCTTTTTTATCATATTAAATTCCTTTTGGATTTCAATAACAATATAAGTAAACCTGTTCAAATCTGCATATAAACATTCTCCAGCATATTGAAGTTCGTCTTGAAGAACATTACAACAACTCATTGCTTTATCTAGTTCTAGTCTGCGTTCTTCAAATTCAGACATATATATTGGAAATATTGTATTGGCAATTCTTAAATGTTCATTTATTCCGCAAGCAGAAGTTATAACCTTATCTGTTATTCTTAATATTTGATTATTGAAATACTGATATATTCTCTTTTTAGCTTTTTCCTTTAG
>CATLGL010000043.1 GCA_949935895.1 uncultured Clostridia bacterium | reverse complement strand
TACCCCATATTTCTACACAATATTACATTTCTGTAAAAATTATAACACTAACTAATATTTTTTACAATACATACGACTATATTTTATTAGTTTATATTCTAGTACTTATACTTATTGAATATATAATTTATAATGCTAGGAGGAAAACTATGGATAATAGAAGTTTTAAGATGGATAATCTAAAAAAATTAAGGGAAAAGAAAAAGATGACACAAACTAGATTATCTGTTGAAATAGAAGTGTCTCAGGAGATTATATCTCATTATGAAGTAGGGGAGAGTAAACCGAATATTGACAATTTAATTAAAATAGCTGACTTCTTCCATTGTTCTACTGATTATTTACTTAACAGGACAAATAATCCTACAATACCTAAAAATTTAGATAATAACGATAACAATGATATTTTATATAAATATAATTCTTTATCTGATGAGAACAAAAAACATTTAACTTGCTTCTTAGATTATTTATACAACAAATAAGAGTAAGCTCCCAACTTACTCTTATTACTTTAACTATTATTTTAATTTTCCTTTCCTAAACCTTCCACAAATAGCTTAGTTGCTAATGAAAATGCGAACTCAAATACTTGTAATTCTATGATTCCACTTTTTATATTTTCTTCTTCTTGCATTTTATCCAATAGCTTTTTCTCATCTTTAGTTAGCGTTATGCACAGTTTATTATATTTTGTGGAAATATTTTTACTTAAATCTGATAATTCATCTGTTTTATGATACATTTCTTCCCTAAACTTCCAGTATAAACTTTCAATTTCAGCTTTATTCTTCATCTTTTATAGCTCCTTTCTCAATATTTAATTGTTTATCACAACAAAAGCCATAAATAAATGAACGACTTGATATATAACTTGCTATCTCATCTTTATAGTTATCCCACTTATCAAATAACTTTTCTTGTTCTTCTGTTAAACTATTTCTGAATTCATCTTCTATTTCTACTATTTTATTTACAATTTCTAAATATACATCACTTGTTTTATATGTTTGTTCTATGTACTCATTAAATATATTAAAAATTAGTGGTGTATCTTTAAAATCTAATTTTATTTTAGTTCCAAACTCTTTATTAAACTGCTCTACAAATATATTCATATTTTCTATTCCCATCTTATTTACTTTCTCCTTTCCTAGAATTTGATTTAAACAATTTTAGCTTTTGCTATATCAAATTATATTGCTAATAATTTCATCTTTCAAATATAGTAATCCTCGTTTGAATGTCCTATATATTAAATACTTCTTGTACCTGCCTTTTTAATGCAGTTGCAATTTTCTCCATAACATTATATGTAGGATTATCTCTTGTACCTTTTTCTAAATGACATATATATCCTTCTGAAAGTCCTGTCATCTTTGCAAGTGCATATTGTTTTATGCCTTCTTCTTCTCGTATTTCCTTGATTCTATTTTCCATCTTATCACCACATCTTAATTTCCTTTTAGTTCTTTTTTCAATAATTCTCTTAATGCTAATATTTTTCTTTCATCTATTAGATAAAAGTTATTTTCTCCATTTGTTACAACTCTTGTATCAATTATTTTATCAAATATTTCTAATATCTTATTCAACTGTTATTGCTCCTTTATTCAAAATTAAAGATATTGTGCATACTTTGTACTAATGCTTTTTATCCAGTCTTTATCAACTCTATCTAAATATGTACTCCATGCTTTCTTGTTACTATTCCACCACCATTTACGGCTTTTTAATGCAACTATTAACTGCCTTTGTACTTTCATAGGAAACTTTATATAGGCTCTATCTCCTTCAATATAGGCTGTAAAGTTCTCATCTTCGTAAATGATTTCCTTCTTGATTTCCTTGATTTCTCCATTCATTGACTGTGCATAAATTTTAAATATAATGCTGTTCTTTCTCCATTTGAATTTAGGATAAAATTTCTCATACAATTCAATAAATTTCTTGTTATCTAAATATGCTAATTTGACTAAATGTTCTCTTGGGTCAAAACCTCTTTCTTCGCAAAATTCTATCATATTCATAGTTAATTCAATATCTCTTGCTGTTGTATCTATTTTAGAATTTTTAATTTGTTCTCTTAAATCATCAAACCACTCACAAAATTCATGTGTTGTTTTAAATACTTGGTCGCTCTTGTCTAATCTTTTTGAATTATAATTTGCTGGACCTGCCACTATTACACTAACGTGTTGAGCTTCATATTCTAATATCTTTGAATATTTCTCATATAACTTGTCTAATAGCTTTTGTTTCTTAGTGTCAGGTATATCCCAACTTAACATCTCATCTACATACGATTTATAACTTTCTGCTGATATATTTCCTCTTGTTCCAAACATACTATTATTATTTGCTCTATGTATTAAGTCTTTGTCTAATTCTTTTACTTTTAATTCCACTTTCTAATCATCTCCTTCTATGTATAATTTCTTTTCTTCTAGTCTTTTGATTTCCTGCACTTGTCTATTGTTTTCTTCCCATTCCTTGATTTTAAAATCGCTATGGTCTAATACTGCATTTACTAAATCTTGTGTTCTAAGTAGAAATTAAAAATATACTCATAATTATTGTTACAATTATTTTTGTTTCTTCTAAACAATTTCACATCTTTTTCAAACATGGTAAAACTGTCTAATAACTTAAATATCAACTCTAGTCTTTCTTGATTATCTAATGCAATATATCTTAAATCTGCTCCATCTCGTGGTGGTGTTACTTGACTTAAATTTCTACAAGCCATTTCTACCTGTTCTCTCATCTTGTTAAGATTAACATTTGATATAATGTTTTGCTGTAATGCAACTACTTCATTTTCTTGTAAATCAAATAAGTCTACACTTTTCATTTCTTTTAGGATAAGTTCATTTGCCAAATATAACATCTCCCTTCATAGTAACAATAAAAATGGTGTTGCTAGAGTATAATCACAATAATATACGTTACATATCGTTACATTCCGTTACTATGTATATATTAAAGTAACGATATGTAACGATATTTTTATATATAACGATATACAATATGCAAATTTTCACAAGATAGAGGGTAGGAGTGCAACATTCTATATTATTGTGATTATATCCACACATTGCGTTTATAGTTAAATCCAGTTACTTATCGTTAAAGTAATGATAATAGAATATAACTATACTTATACTTTAAAATACTTGACTTGGCATTATTATTCCATAACCTGAATCAACTTTTGTTTCCGTATTTATCTTTAGAAGTTCCTCATCTGTAAGGCTTTGTGTTTTAATAATCAAATTATTTATACCTTTTCTTTTATAACTGGTTTCTTCTAATACTTTACTTTTTCCTATTCCCTCAGATGTTGCTGTTCCTATATGTTTTTGAGTGTAAAATTTACTAATACGTAACTGGATTTGATTTTGAGAATTATAACCCAGATTAAACTCTAAATAACTTTCATCATCTATATTTATCCTTTTTATTAGTTCCTTTTCCTGATGAAATTTAAAATACATAACATCAAACTTCCAGTTATTCTTGCATTTATTATTTATATCTTGTACCTGTTGCTGTGTCATCATCTGCATTATTCATCATCTCCTTTAATTGTCATAATTTGGGTCTTTCTTTACATATTTTAGTTCATCTATACATTCTTGTTTTGTATCTCCAAAAATTGATACTGTATCATATTCAGTTACCCAAGGCTCTTTTAGTGCTAAACACCATCTTCCATCTTCTGTTCTTTCCCAATATTCAATTTTTTCTTTATCTGATTTTTTCATATTATTACTCACAACCCATCTTTATTTTATTACTGGATTAGTCATCATGTTTTACTGTTATAAATTTAATTATATTTTCATTTATTCTATAATTTCTTTCTAGTTCAACAACAAATTCTGATTTCACTTCAAAATCAAATGTTATAAAATAACCTTCTTTGCATTTATTGATTTCATAAGCTAATTTCTTAATTCCTTTTTTATCTACTGCTATTACTTTTCCGTTTTGATTTATTAAATCTGTTATTTCTGTTATTATTCCTTCAATTTCTCCTTCTTCTAAATTTGGTTTAATAATAATTACACTTTCATATTCATTCATAATTTTTATTCCTTCCTTTTTATTTTACGTTCTAAGAGTTTTAACTTTTAGATGTATAACTTATATTACTTCAAAATCGTGTTGCGAATTTCACTAAATCACGTTTGAATGTCCTATAAAATAATATAAAGTATTGTGAATATTTTAATGTAGGGAAGAAAATCCCCATTTTCTAAATAACTTCTCTAGCTTGTTATATTCTGCTGTTCCTCTTGCTGTTGTTGTATCTTTTGGATAGTAACAATTTCTTTCTGCATTGTAGATTCCACCATTTACAAAATGATGTCTGGATAGTTCTAAAATTTCTTTGTTACTGTTTCCACTACTGCCGACACCTCTAATCCCTAAAGATATTTCAAAGTTTTTCAAACCTAATTTATATAAATTAGATGGTGTAACTTCTTCAATGTTGGTATTTAACCATGGCTCTTGCATTTCTTGTCCCATTTCATCATAGGCTTTTACTATGTAACCATTATCTCTTAATGTTATCCAACTTCTTGTATTTCCTGTTAGTCCATAGGCTACCAAAGAGCCACTTGGTCTTTTTGCAAAATCCTGATACATAACCTGCGACTTTTTCTTAAAGTCTTTAGCAATTTTTAAAGCTACATCTACATTATTTATAAATGCTATTCTATTACTTGGAACGCAAAGAAATAGGAGTTTTAATCTACTAATTAATTCTCCTATTTCTCTAAATTCATCATCTGTTATACTGTCTAAGACTGTTATTCTTGGACTTCCTTTATGTTTTGAATAACTAATAATCTCTTTTAGTTTTACCTCTTTTAACTCTAATTCCACATAACTCACCTCATCTCTACTGGATTTTTGTTGTTCAAAATCCTGTTTCTCTCACTCCCCCAGCTGATGAAGTAGCTTAACACATTAATTTACTGGTAGTCAATAGCTTTTTCTTAAAAAGTGGTATAAGTTTTAAAATATGTCAAGTGTTTTTAGTATTTTCTCTCGCATTTGCGAAATGTTTGCACCATATAATCTAAACTTCTTTTTATTTGTTCAGTTTCTAAACTAAAAAATGTTATGTTGTTATTATCCATTTTATACATTTCAAAACAGTCTAACATCTCCTGTGTTAAAATTGATATATCTATAAATTGCTGTTCTAATTCTTTATTATCTAGTATTAGTAATTCATTATGATTATTACTTCTCTTTTTCTCCATTTTCAACTATCTCCTTCATATAAACATCAAATATATTGTATATTATACAAATCAACTTTTTAGCTTTAGATGAAAGAATAGAAATATAATTGCTGTCATCATTATTAAGTTCTTGCACAAATTCTGTATAAAATGTTAATCTTTGCAACATTCTACTCATATCAAAAATATCTCTATTTACATTTGTGTTTTGGATATGTTCCTTAACCTCGTAAACTCGCATTCTATCCTTCATCTCCATTTTAATTATTTTCTATTTTCCATTCTTCGTGAATTTTATTAAAGTTACCATTTATTGCATTCTCTCTTTCAGCATTCCAGTCGCTTTTATAATTACTAACACAATAAAAATCCCAATTATATATATTCCCATTTTTAGGACTAATAAGAATATAATATACTTTTACATTTCTTCTATCTCCATAATCTACAAGTTTTTCCATAAGTTTATCATCTGCTTTTTGTGGTTCTTCGTTTACTTCTGTTGCATAAATATATCCAGTTTCTACAAAATCTTTTATTATTTGTTCATCTAATTTTAATAACCTCATTCTATCTATACACTCTTGTTTTAATTCTTCCTCATTTGCTGTTGTTTCCATTGGCTCATCTCCTTTTGATATAAAAATATCATTATACTATTTTGTATCATCATTAATATTTTACTAACAGTAAATAAAAAATAGTAACTTACATTTTTATAAGTTACTATTTAAAATTTTGTGTTTCCTGTGTTTTCTGCTATCTTTTTACTTTTTTTATATCTTCATCACTTAGTCCTGCTAGTCTTAGTCCTTCATATGTATATCCATAATCAAATGCTTCCTTACAGTCTTTATCTGCAAATATATATTTACAAGAATCAAAGAATAAATTAAAACTTATTTTATTTTGCATTACACTACTCATAGCTTTTAATATTCTTGCATTTCCTTTTAATTCTCCGTCAAAATATTCAAATCTATCATAATCAAATATATGGTCGTAATAAACCTCTCCATAATTTGAAATATAATATCCACAGCCATTCATATCAGAGCTGTCATGACTTCCTTTATCTAAAATTTTCTGAAAATCCTCATTCCAATTACATAACCATTCTAAAACAAATACAGTTTTCCCACCTTCAACATCTGCTTCTGCATTAAATATCGTTCTTGATGGTGCTGTTAGTAAATCTCCTTTTTTAAATGGTGTTGGAATATTTAAACAAATACCATCTAAATCCAAGTATTCATCTGTACTATATATATTTATTAGTTTTAGCTATTTATTTTCTATATTATATTTTTCTATAATTCTTATGCCATCTCTATCTAAAGTTCTTTTTATTAGTTTTATATTTAATATTTCATTATCTGTATCCTCTTTTAATTCTTGATACAATGCCATACATACATCATCATAAGTTTTGTATAGATTATTACTTTCCTCAAATCTCTGTAAATATGAATTTCTATAACAAGTTTCGTATGTATAAATCATATTTTCAGATTCCGTTTGTATTTCTTTCCTTAAATCTTTTATTCTTTGGATTTCTTCTTGTATCATATCTTTTACACTATCATAATGTTTGCAGTTTATTCTTTCTATTACTTCCATGTCAGGATAATCTGTTATTAGTTCTTGATATGCAGTTATTTTTTCCTCTATACTCATTCTTTTATTTCTATAAATTAATACTGCCAGTTCTTCTGTATTAAATTGATGTTTTATCTTCCTACAATGCTCTTGAATTGCTTTTGAATTGATTAAATTATATATATCCATCTTTTTATTCTTCCTCTCCACTTTCTGAAATTTCCATTCCATAAAAATTTTCATCACATTTTAAACATAAATATTTATAGTCTTTTAAATCACTTACTAATAATTGATGTTTACATCTAGGACAATATTTATCTGTACCATAATTCTTATAAAGTTCTGTTTCTATTTCTTTTGTATCTTCTTCATTCTCATTTAATTTATAATATTTTTCTAATAATTCTTTATAACTCTTTTTAGATTTCCTATCGTGTTCCATCAAATCTTCTAATGCTTCTAAAGTACCACAATTTGAACATATCTCTGTTTCATTATCTTTTCTTGATATAGCAGGATAACCTATTATTGCATTTCCACATCTTGCACATACTTTTGTTAGTCCTATATAATAATTTGTTTCTCCAAATATTTTATTTGCAAAACATTTATTATTTTTAGTATCTAATTCTATATTCAAATTCATTTTTCATCTACTCCTAACACCTTAAATTCATCTATTCCAACTGATAAACCTAATGTACTGCCATTTTCCCAGTTTACATGTACTGTTCCTATGTCATCTACATATTGTACTATTCCTAATGTTCCTGTTGGTACTGGTGCAAGTAAATCATACATCTTAACTAATTCTATTTTAGTTCCTGCAACATATTTTTCTCTTATGTATTTTATTTCCTCTTGTGTGTGGCTTATAGTATTACTTTGTTTATCAAGTGTTAAAATAATGTCATCTAATTCAGATACATCAATTAGTCCTTCTAATCTGTCAGGACTTACTCTAACCTTTAGCTTTTCTTCAAATTCTGTTATTGTTAATGTTTTATATAAGTCCATTTCTCCATCTCTATTATATAAATATTCTAATGTTAAAGAATGGCCTGATATTATTAGATTTACTCTATCCATGTACTTATCTGCTACCTTTTTAACTACTTCAATTAAAAGCTCCATTTTATTACCCCCATTAAAATCTATTTTTAACTATTTTTTCTCTTTGGATATATAATTTGTTGTTTATTGTTTTTAATTCCAAACGTGCCAAACCTCGCAATGAAGTCCACCATTTAAAATTAAATCTAAAACAAATTTTATCCCAAAACATCTATCATCAAGTATTTAGTTATGCAGTTAATGAAGTAGCTTACACCAGTATTTTATATTTGTCAAAGCCTATAAGTTTTCAAATATGACAAGTAATTTTTAGACAAAAAATAGAAGGTGTAAAAACCTTCTATTCCTTTTATGGTGGGCTATCGCGGACTCGAACCGCGGGTCTTATGATTAAGAGTCATCTGCTTTACCAACTAAGCTAATAGCCCATATTCAATTATTTATATCAAATTGGGGAGAATTGGGGAGTAGTTCATTTTTTAAACTTCTTCAAAATTTCCTCAAACTATCTATTTTTCAATATACTTTTAACTTTTTCAAATTCCTAGACTAAATGATTAAGAGTCAGCTGCTCTACCAACTGAGCTAATCACCCATAAATTTTCTTTTTTCATTTCTTTACAAAATTAAATCTCTTGACAAACTCCAGTGTAATAGTAAAGCATTCTTATTATAGCTCGTTCATTGTTTGTTTGTCAAGAGATTCACTTTTATTTTTCTTATTTTGTTACATTTTAGAAACTAGTGTTATAATTCACATCCATATATTACTATCGTTATGTCTTACTGTTAACTATTTTGTACCAACTTCAATTACTTCTTGTAATGGATTGTAAGAATCTTTTGATAGTAATGTTTTAGATATAATTTTTCCATTTTGCTTTATGATTCGATATGCTTCACTTTTATACCCATTTACTCCTTTTTGTGATGTTCTTGTTTCTCCTTTTAACAGTTGGTTTGTCTGAATTTTTTTTGTACTATATGGTATTACTTCTGTTATTGTATCAAATATTTCTACTTCATATTCTACTTCTTCTTGCATTCCATAAATATATATTTGGCAAATTCCATTTTTAGCTGTGCATTGAATTTTAATAGGATAATTTCTAGTATTTCTAAACTTAAAATCTATACTTCCGTAAGATACCGTGGCATCCCTACTTGCTGATACATAAGAGGTTATAAAATAATGATTTCTTCTTTCTGTAATCTCTAAGTTTGCTAATAATACTGCATTATATAAGGTAGAAGATACTTGGCAAATTCCTCCTCCTATTCCGTCTACTACTTTTCCTCCCATATATACAGAGGCTTCTTTATAGCCAGCTTTTATTGTTCTTTCTCCTACAATCTTATTGTAAGAAAAAATCTCTCCTGGCATTAAAATGGTTCCATTTATTTTTTCTGCAGATAAGTGAATATTATTTGCTCTGTTTAATGCACTTTCATCATATCTTGTTGTAAATTTTGCAAGTAAATCTGGAAAAAAATTGATATTTTTCAAGTTTGCCACACTAACTTTTGGCTTTACTATTTTTAATGGTATGATATATTCTTCTTTTGGCTGTTGTAATAATTGATTAATCTCTTCTTTTGATAATGTAAAAGAAATTCCATTTTCTTCTTTATATAATTTTTGTTTCTGTTCATCATAATAAGCATCTTTAGGTTCTTTATAAACTTCTTCATATATTTTATCAATATCAATTTTTTGAGGCTCTTTTATCTCCACTGGTAATGTGATAGTAGAAATTTCCTTTCCCATTATTTGATTTTTAATTTCTTTTATTAATGTATTTTTTAACTCTTCTTTTCTTAATTGTGCTCCTGCTTTTCCAGTTGTTAAAACTAGTTGATTTTCATCAATATAATAACTACTTTGAACTAATGTATTAGGAAGTTTTACTTCAATATCACTAATAGCTTTTTCTAATTCCTGCTCATTGATTTCTATTTCTTGTTCTATATCATTGCCAAATAATAAATTGGCTATAATTTGAAAATTACTAATGACAATATTACGATTTCTTCCAATTTTGTATGCCATATTTAACGCTTCTTCTGTTTTATAGGTTACTTCTAATTGTTCTAAGCTAATTGTTGTTTCATATTCATCATATTTTAATACTATATTCTTCTTTTTTTGTTTTGTTAGTTCATTATTTAATTTCTGATAAGCTTCATCAATTGTTAAATTTGAAATATTAGTACCATTTACATTAACTCTTGCTAATACTTTCCCACTAACTGAGGTACATAAGGCAAAAACCGTTGAAAAAAATAGTATTAACATAAATGTAATGATTACTATCATAATTTTTTTTGCATTTGCTACTGTGATAATATGTTTTGTTTGCTTGTTTTTTCTTCGGTTTCTTTTTCCTCTCATCTTGTTTCCTCCTCTTTTGATATGTCTTTACTTCTATCGTATTTTTGTTTTTTCATATTATCACAATTTTTTATTGTTTACAATATTCCGAGAAAGATATTTATAATTTTGAATTTTCCTACTTGCTTTACTATGAACTAAAAAAGATATCCGCTACGTTTTTTCCTAACACTTTTGCTATGTTTTCCATGATTTGTATGGATGGATTTAGTCTGGTTCCTTTTTCTAAATGGCATAAGTAACCAGTTGATATTCCTGCCTTTTTTGCTACTTCTTCTAGGTTCATCCCCTTTTGTTTTCTATATTCCCTAATCTTATTTTTATACATATTTTCCTCCTTTGATAAATTTACAATTTGCCAATATTTTATCACTGCTAATTTGACAAGTCAATCGTTTTGTGATATTTTTTTACAAATATTTATATTTTTTTCATTTACTGCTAGACAAATTAAGTATTTTTATATATAATAAGGTAAAATATTAGAGAAAAAGAGGGATAAATTATGATAGGTGATATGATTGCCAAAGCAAGAAAAGAAAAAAGAATGACAAAAACAGAACTTGCACGACTTACTGATATTAACATTGGTCATTTAACACATATTGAAAAAGGAGAAAGAAATCCAAGCCATAAAGCTTTAAAAAATATCTGCAAGGCTTTAGACATTCCTTATCAACAACTAATGTATACATATGACAAAACAATTAATGAAGAACAGGAAGGTTATAACGTTGTAAGTCATATTTCTTATAGCAAATTATTAGCCGTTGATTCTGTTAGTGGCTTTATTGATTGTCCATCAAATGTTCCAAGCTCCGCTATTGCTCTAAAAGTAGTTGATGATTCTATGGAGCCAACTTTTACTAAAGATTCTTATGTTTTTGTTGAGTTTAACACACCTCTTAATACAAAAGATTATGGTGTATTTTCTGTCAATGGAAATGTTATGATTAGAAGGTTTATTGCTAAAAGTAATAAGATTGCTTTAAAACCAGATAACAAAAATTATAAAGATATTTTATTAAAGGATTCAGATGATTTTTATATCATTGGTAAAATTTTATCAAAATAAGAATTTTCTTGTAAAAAATACTTGAATATTTGCTTATCTAATAATATAATATGTTTGCAAAAGATAAATTTAAGGAGAGAATTAGAATGGAATTAACAAAAAATATATTTTTTAATACTGATAAACTAATTGAA
>CATLGL010000042.1 GCA_949935895.1 uncultured Clostridia bacterium | reverse complement strand
CTTTATTTCTTTGTAAAACAATAAATTTATTTTACCAAATCTGATGCTTATTTTATCCCATAACACAATTCTATATTCTAATTTTTATTTTCTATCTTATTTTGTTTTGTGCATTGTATTTTAAACTATTTTAATGTATAATTGTTTTATCTTTTAGGTTATACTAAATTGATAGATGGGAGATGTAAAAAATAATGAACAATCAATATGTTTTAATAAAGGATTTATTTCGAAATACTAGTTTGTACGAAGGAAAAGAAGTTTGCATTTCTGGATGGGTCAAAACCATTCGAGATTCTAAAAGCTTTGGTTTTATAGAGATAAATGATGGAAGCTTTTTTAAAAATGTTCAAGTAGTATTTGACTCTACTTTATTAAATTTTGAACAAGTAAAAAAACTTTCTATTAGTTCTTCTATTATTGTTAAAGGAACTCTTATAAAAACCGAGAATGCTAAACAAGCTTTTGAAATTAAATCTAGTAATATTCAAATTATTAATCAAGCAGATTTAGATTATCCCCTTCAAAAGAAGAGACATTCTTTTGAATATTTACGAACAATTAGCCATCTGCGTCCACGAACCAATACGTTTAATGCTGTATTTCGTGTTCGTAGTGTGCTTTCTTTTGCTATCCACAAATTCTTTCAAGAAAGAGGTTTTGTATATGTTCACACTCCAATTATTACTAGTAGTGATTGTGAAGGGGCTGGAGAAATGTTTCAAGTAACTTCTATGGATATGAAGCATCCCTTTACTACTTCTGATGGTGATATAGATTTCTCACAAGACTTTTTTGGAAAACCTTCTCACCTTACGGTTAGTGGTCAATTGGATGTTGAAACTTTTGCTCATGCTTTTCGAAACGTCTATACTTTTGGTCCTACTTTTCGAGCAGAAAATTCCAATACCGTAAAACATGCTGCTGAATTTTGGATGATAGAACCCGAAATATGTTTTGCAGATTTAAATGATGATATGGATTTAGCAGAAGATATGATTAAATACATCATTTCTTATGTCCGTGACAATGCCCCTGAGGAAATGGAATTTTTTAATCAATTTATTGATACAAACTTATTCAATAAGTTAGATAATGTAGTAAATTCTGATTTTGCTAGAATGTCTTATACTGATGCAGTAAAAGAACTTGAGAAAGTTAATGACAAATTTGAATTTCCTGTTCATTTTCGGAACAGATCTTCAAACAGAACATGAACGCTATTTAAGTGAAAAATTATTCGGAAAACCCGTTTTTGTAACAGATTATCCAAAAGAAATTAAAGCTTTTTATATGAAATTAAATCCAGATGAAAAAACCGTTGCTGCTTGTGACCTCTTAGCTCCTGGTATTGGAGAAATTATTGGTGGAAGTCAAAGAGAAGATGATTTTGAAAAATTAGAAAAACGTTTACATGAACTTCACTTAAATGAAAAAGATTATTGGTGGTACATGGATTTAAGAAGATATGGCAGTTGTATTCATAGTGGCTTTGGACTTGGCTTTGAAAGAATGATGATGTATTTGACTGGTATGCAAAATATTCGTGATGTATTACCTTTCCCTAGAACTCCAAACAATTGTGAATTTTAGAAAAGCTTTTTATAAAAAAGAAAATATTCTAGTACAAGCATTAAGATTGAGATTATGTAATATGTCGGATACCTATTACAAATTACTCAAAAATTGATGTATTTATATGGCTTTTTTAAAATAGATATCGAGAAAAGAATCAATACTTTGATTCTAAATCATTAAATATTCTTATCATTCATATTTTAAAATTTAGAAATAAATCGGTTCTTAACTAATAAGAAACGATTTATTTGTCTTTTTATATAAATAAAAAAGAATCTATCTTCTCCATACATTAAATAGATTCTTTCTGGTGGGCAATCGGGGGGTCGAACCCCGGACCTTCTGATTAAGAGTGCAAGAAAATCATAAGGTCTGGAGTACCTACTTTTTATAGTAGTATCAATGCTTTTACACTCATATCAATAATTTCAAGAATTTCTATCAAAGTTTAAAACGATTTAAAACAGTTTAAAATAATTTAAAATAATCACATAAATTGGGGAGAATTGGGGAGTAATATTAATAATAAAAATGCCTGTATGATTTACAGACATTTTTATTATTCAAGTATTTGCATATACTTTATTATTAAATTCTTCTTTTAAATATTCCTCATCTGGTTGCAGGTAATGTGAGTCGGTAGTAGCGTAAGAGGAATGCCCAAGAGTAGTTTTTAATGCTAAACGAGACACACCTCTTTCAGCACTATTAGTTGCAAATGATGTTCTTAATGCATACGGAACTACATCTCCGTAAATTATGTTTTTTTCTAAACTCTCTTAAAGGTTTTGCTAATGAAGTAGATAAATATGGTCTAAATGTTCTTGATAAGAAAACAAATTCCTTCTCATTGTAATATCTCTTTTTCTTTTTCATTTTTATAGAGTTTTTAAACCTTTCTTTTTGTTCCTCTCTATGCTTTAATAACATTTTTTTAAATCTTGGGTGTAAAGTTATTGTTCTATAACTACTATCAGTTTTAAGTTTATCTAACCTTTTTTCAGTTCCAATTATATTACAGTCATCATCATATACTGCAAAACTCTTATATGCGTCTTTTAATCTTATTGTATCATTATCAAAGTCTATATCTTCCCAAGAAATTGATGTCATTTCCTCAGGTCTTGTCCCTTCCAATAGTATACCAGCTAGTATTAAACTAATATCTGTATTTTCTTCCTCTAATAAATCTAACCATTTTTCTTCATTTGCTCTTTTTACTATTACTTTTTTCTTTTTCCCTCTTTTAGGTGGCTTTTTAGGCTTATCTATTTTTAGTATAATATTTTCTTCTTTGTAGTCTTTATTCTTAATAGCATATTGATATAACATTGAAAAAACTATATACACTATTCTTTTATTATCATATCCATTTAGCTGTTTTAATAAATCTTCAATTAATTCTTTAGTAATTTGTTGTAAATATACAATTTTCTTCTTTTTCATATATGGAATTATTTGTTTAAATAACGGTCTATGGTATCCATCAACAGTCTTTTGGGTAAGTGGTCTAGGATTATCAGGTGTTTCTTTACACAAGGATAACTTATATTTAAACCACTCTTTTGCAAATGCTTCAAATAATATCATTTTAGTTTCACTAATTTTATTATCTTTCTCTGTACTTTCTTGCATAAGTGTATTTGTTTGTATATTTGATATATTATAAAATGGTATTATTCCACCTGTTCCAGTTATTTTAGAATTTATAAAAACAATTCTATTTGAAATATTATTTAAGCATTCCGTTATTTCATCTGCTCTAATTCCTAGAACATTTATACTTTTATATAATTTTTGTATTACTATGTTACTAATTTTATCTTCAATTAAACCTTTTTGGAAACTATCTTCCAATTTTTCATCAAGTTTATATAATAAGTTTAAAACTGATAAATCTGTTGTTGTTCCAAAACTTTCAACTCTTGGATTTTTTTCATTTCCTAATTTAAAAGATATTCTAGCAACATATCCATCTTCACGTTCTTTTATAGATATTTCATATCTTGGTGTTCTTTCTTTAACTTTTTTCAATTTAATCTTTCCCTTCTTTATTGAAACAAGCTATATAGCTGACTATTGGTAGCATTTAGCTATATAGCTTATGTTTTTATATTTTTCTTGTCAACAGCTAATTCTTAAATTGTCCTCTATTTTTTGAAAACCATATAGTCAATTCATCTCTTATAAACAATGTTTCTCCGGGGAAGACTATTGCTGGAAATCCGTTTTATTTCCTTTGCCATAGATAATAGTCGGTTACGTCCGTAGCCCTGTATATTCCATAGCATCTTTAACTTTTAATAATATTGGTTTTTGTTCTTTTTCCTTCATCTTTTCCTTCTTTCCGAAAACGGAAAATAAGGGGACAAGGAGTATTCTTATATTGTAGGTCTTATTTTGTTTTCTATTAAATTTATTTTAAAATATTTTATTTTTGTTGAAATTTTTTTAGTTGTAATTTTAACATAGCAATTTCTTCTTCCAGTTCTGCTATTCTTTTATCTTTCTTTGATGCTCTGTTTGTTTTTTTAGTAGCTTTTCTTTTTGGTTCTATGATAGCTTCCTTCTCTGGAACATCACATTTTATTAAACAATTTTGATTACTTATTTCTAATAAATCTATTTCATCAGAAAGGTCTACTACTAGCCATTTATCTGTATCACGATAATTTGCGTTTTTTGGAATATAAATATACATATTAACTATATCTCCATCAACTAACATATTAGCTTTCTCTACGAGTTCTTTATTACTTGTATCCATTTTTATTTTTGCATTTTTTTCTGTATGTGGCACTTTCCTCCTTTTTATGACTTCTTTTCCTTCTTCCTCAACTAGTACTTTTTCCCAAGTAGGTTTTTGCCATTCAAAATCGCAAATTAGATTTGCTCCTTCTAAACTTTTAAAAGTTATTTCTTTTCTATCTATTGTATCTGTAATCATCGTTTTTTACTCCTCCTATTTTTAATTTATTGTTATTATCGTTACTATACGTTACTAAATGTGCAAAGTAACAATAATCATACTTTTAATTAAAATAATTTGTTTGTATCTGCTTTTTCTTCATTTTCTGTTGTTGTAGCTCCGTTCAATGAAAAATACATTTGTCTGCCAGAGCTTCCTCCGATTCTTATTCGCTGGCTCATAATAAATATTGTCATATTTATATAATTGAAATTGTAAATTATCATTTATTTCTCGACTTAATGTTTGTGGCTTATCCTGTTTAGGCATTGTTCCTGTTGTTTTAAATATTTTTTTCAATAATTCTGTTGCTGTAATTCTAAAACCTTGTGGCTGTTCTTCCACTAGCTTCTTAATTGTCTGCACAATAGGATTTCTTCTATATATAGATTGTTTCATTACTTCGTCCATATCTCCAGTATTATTTAAAATCTGCCACTTGCACAATTCTTTATTAAATGTTAGTAGTTTCTCATCTGTATCAATATCACGTCCAGTAACTGACATTAAAACTTCTGAATTACCTCTATCTTGTTTTGTTAGGACTATCATAGTATCTGCTGCACCAGTTAAGCCTGTACTTCCACTGATTTGATTAAATACATCTGTATCTTTCATTTTGCGTAGATGGTGTATTAATAAAACACAGATTTGGTTAATATCAGCAAACTCTTTTATTTTTCCTATATCATTATAATCATTTCCATATAATGTATTATTTCTACTTTGTTGTCCTCTTACTTTTTGGAATGTATCAATAATAATTAGTTTTATATTATGATTTTGATTAATTACTTCTTGTAACTCTGACAATAATCCAAAATCTAAAGTGCTACAATTTGTAGCAATATGAAATTCATTAGGAGCTGGTTTACCGTCTAATCCTTTATTAATTCTTTGTTTTAAACGAGTTGGACCATCTTCTAATGCTAAGTATAGACATTCTGCTTTAGTAGTCTTGTTTCCTAAAAATTCTGTTCCTGTTGCAACACAATTACCTATTTCTAAACATATCCAACTTTTGCCTATTTTAGGTGGACCTGCAAGAACAACTAAACCAGGATATAATAAGTTTTCAATAACAGGTACAGGTGGCTCAATATTTGCTTCTTGTAGTTCCCTTGCTGTTACAGGTTTTATTTTATTAAGTTGCGATATACCTTGGTTTTGGGTTTCTTGTTGCACTCCATTCCAATTAAAGAAGTTTCCATTTTGAAATTCAACAGCTTTTTTTATGGTTTCTTCTAAATACGTTTTATGAAGTTCCCATTTGTCTCTTTTTAATGCACTTTGTTTCATTATAACTGCTATACGTTCTACATCATTTCCTATATAATAAGCCAGTATATCAGCTAATGCCATATCCGCCGAGCTGTCATCTCCGTTATAATCTGAAATATCTCCATCATAAAATAACTTTGCAAATTTTTCAGCTTGTGGAGTTTTAAAAATCATATTTTCAATAGCTTTGTTATTGGTAGGAACATTATTATTTACAATACTTTCTGTTGGAGTTTCTTCTTTTACTTCGCTAAAATCTATATCTTTACTCATATAGTAAATTAAGAAGTGCATAAGTTCCTCTGTACGTTCTTCTACATCTTTATTTACAAATACATCTCCTGTAAATGTCATAAATCTATTTGTATTCCAACCAATGTAGCATTCAATACCTAGTTTTGTATTTTTCATATAATATTTATCTTTTAAATCAGCTGGTAATTTAGTTATATCTACTAAAAATAACAAATGAAAGCCATTTCCTGATGGAGAAACTTCCGTATAAGTATTCATAACAGCAACTATATCTTTTACATAAGGGTCGTCCTTGTTTCTGTGGTCTATATCTATTGCAACTAGAGATTTTTTACTATCTGTAAATCCAGCTAGTATTAAACCAATGCCACTTGCTGTATAGTCATCAACTTGTACTTTTGCTGTTTTATAATCACACCAGTCATCTTTGTAGTTATCAGTAGTACCTGTTTTTTTACCCATAAATGAATATGGTACTTTAGTTTGTTTTCCACCTACTTCTTCATAGTTCCAGTTAAGCCAAACACGAAGTCCTTTTAATTCTTCTATCTTCATTATTTTCTACCTTCTTTCTTCAAACTTTTTCCCATTAAAGGATTTACTTTTCCAATAATCTACAAGTTCAGCATCAAAAAACTCATAAGTTAATTTGCATTCTTTTATTCTTGACATTAGTGCATCAACATCTTCTTCATTGATTACTTCATCTTGATAAAGCTTCCATATTGTTAATCTTGTTATTATATTTGAAGCTTCATCTGCAATTTCATCTTCATCGAGGTCTAACAATAAGTCGATAATATATGAAGAAAAGTCAAAATCAAAATGTCTTTGCACTTCCAATATCCACCAGAAATTTTTCCCAGTTATGAATATATTTCTATCAAAAATGTTTATATTATAAATCTTTCTATTACAATTTTTATGTCCAAATGCTTGAAATTTCACTATTTCTTGTAGTAATTTATAGCATTTATCTAGTGTATGTGAACTTTTCAGTTTGTTATATAAATCAGCTATTTTATATACCTGTTCTTTTATGTTTAGTTCATTTATTGAATGTTCAAATCCCATAATTGAATAATTGCTTAAATCCGTTTCATTTATTAAAGTATAACTAAGCTTTCGTTTAGCTTCTTTATATATTTCTTCTTCATGTTCTATAAATTCTTCATCATCTGTATCTAATTCATTTTCACTATCAACTGAACAATGTCCTAACATGTCAAATTCAGCTTCATTTATTGTCTTTCTTACTATTTTCATTACTCCTTCATCTGTATTGTTATTTGCTACATCTGTCGTAGCTCCTTTTTCTATTTTTTCCATTTTAAAAACCTCCAATTTAACTTAATCTTGACTTTACAGCATTTGCTGTATTATAATTGATAAAAAGGCATAATAAATAAACGTACTTTCTGTATAACTTTGCCTTCTGTTGCAAGAGCTGGTCCTCAAAACTAATTGCTCTTGTTTTTTTTTATACAATTTCATTTCTCTGTCTTTGAAGCATTTTCATCATCTCCTTTGGATAAATACTTTTTCACTAAACATAGTTTAAGAGTAAACAAAAAGAGGTAGCACAATAAAACCACCCATAACAAAACGCATAAAATACGTGTTATGAATAATTTTATTGGCTACCTCTGATATAAACTGTAAACAGGTATGAGGCTGGCAGATGTACCAGCTACCAAAATTAACTATATTTTCTATTTTGTAAAATGTATTTTTTAAATTCTATGTTTCAAATTATAATCACCTTACTTTCATTTGTCAATATAATTTCTAATTTTTTTCAAATCAAAATATAAAATATACTGTAAGTTTTTCTTCTTAACCTACAGTATATTGACTTTTGAAGGATTTAAATTTTCTAAACAAAATTATAAATTTCTTCTATTATTAAAATATTTATACAAACGTTTCGAGCTTCGGGTCCATTTTTTGAAGCTCAAGCTACCTACATAATGTACTTCTTAATTCCTTCTCTGATTTTTGTAAATATATTTCTGTTGTACTTAAACTCTTATGTCCTAACAGATTTTTTAAATCTACTATATTATTTGTTGGAACTTGTATATAATTCTTAGCAAATAGATGTCTAAAAGAATGTGGGTGTGCTTTTTTCTTGTTTACTCTCGCTTGTCCTGCAACGTATTGAATCTCTTTGTAGATATATGCTTCATCTAAAGGATTTCCATTCCTACTTACAAATATCATACCAGTTACAATTTTCTTTTCCTTACAATATTTTAGTAATTCCTTTTGTAGTTTTTTATTTATAAATGCTTTACGTTCAACTGTTCCTTTACTATCAAAAACAGCTACACCTTTTTTAACAGCTTGTACCGTTATGTATTGTAGTTCGGATATTCTTATCCCTGTTTCTGCTAGAGTTTTCATTATAAGTTTTGTTCTTATTTTGCCTTTTCTGTCTGCTATTCTCAATAATCTCTCATAATCTGTAAGAGAAAGTACATTTTCAATAGTAGCTTTTTGCTGCTGCTTTAACTGATCCAATTTATACTCATCATTAAAACCTAAAAAGTTCAAAAATGAATTTATAACAGTTATTTTAATATTTACTGTATTGACTTTGTACTGCTCTTGCATATATGCTTTGAAGTCAATTAGCTTTTCCTTTGTTATATCATTTTTAGCTTTCACATCAGCCCAGTTTATAAATTCTAATAAATAACCTTCATATTGCTTTATAGTATTTTCTTCATCTTCTGCTAATTTTAACTTTGTTTTATAACTTTCAATATCTTCAAAAATCATATAAAAAACACCTCTTTTATAAAAACTATTTCACATTAAAAATTCTTGTATATATTGTAATCAGTAGCTTAACGCCACTCCACTAATTTGTCAAGATAATATTATATTATATTGATAAATTAGGAAATAAGAGTATTTAATAAAATCTTGCTAACTATTGAAATATAAAGGAAGTCCACATTTTTATATTTTTTTTAAAATCTCCAATTTTATAGAATTTTTTAAAAGTATTTTCTGGACTATTTTTGAATAGAAAATAGGGAATACAGGAGATGTAGCTTCTAAACTAAAAAATAGCAGGTACATCTTCTGTATCTACTATCCATATAACTTGTAATTTATTTTTCAGAATATTTTATATAATATTCTAGTATCTTTCTATCTCTTAAAGCAATAAATCTTGTATGATATACTGATTCGTATTTTGAAGCAACCAATTTATCATATGATTCTGTTATAACTTTTAATGCGTTTTCAGGTGTTTCCCATACTAATTTAGCTCCCTCATCTTTTTCTTTCTGTGTTACATTTAATTGTTTTGTATCTTCTAAGACTTTTCCCACAAAAACATAAGAGATTTGTTTAAAATTATCTAATGTTTTATATTCCTCTGTAGTACCTAATTCTTCTATGATTTCAACTTTGCAACCAGTTTCTTCTAATACTTCTCTTTTAAAAGCTTCTTCTGGCTTTTCATCTCCTTCTATTCCACCACCTGGTAATTTATATTCATTTTTATTACTTTTATTGAATACTGCAATTTTACCATCTTCTCTTACAACTATTCCTCTAGCACCTAATCTTAATCTAGGATTATCCATATTTTTAGATACTTCTCCTACGTCTTCGTCTGTTATTTTAAATAACATGCTCATAATATTCTACCTCCACAATTTTATTTTTTCATTTCCCAACTTTTATATTTTAATCTACACACTTATGTTGTTCTTTTGTCCATGATGGATTACAAGTCATAGATACAACACAATAATCACAATCCCAATAATATTTCTCATTAGGCTCTATTAATATAGCATCTCCTTTTGAAAAGTCAACTTTTTCATTTTCAAAGTTTAATGTTCCGCTTCCTTCCATAACATATATTAATTCTTTACTTATAAGATTTACACAATATCCTTCATCAGGATATCTTCCAGTAATAGTTGCTAATCCTAGATCTATGTCTTTATCACCAAAAGAATATTCTGATGTTTTACATTTTTTACTATTTTCTCCTTTTAGAGAATCATCATTTTTTATAACTTTCATTTTGCATCTCCTCTCCACTTTCAAAGTGTAATTTATCTTTCTAATCTTACTTTATTAAGTCTGTATAATAAATGATTTCTTTTCCTAAAGATTTAGCATACTCTATTTCTTTATTTGTGCTTTCTCCAATGTAATTATCTACATTTACTACAAGTATGCTATCACTTAATTTTATTCTTTCAAAATGTGATTCTCCTAAAAGTTTCTTTTCTTCATCACTACATTCATACTTTCCTGTTGGATATACTGGTGTTAGCATACAAATCCCACTTTTCGCCATTTTTTCAGTTATTTCCATCATTTCATTTTGGTACTTCAAGCTTCCACATACTGTTATAATTTTCATTTCATATCCTCCATTACCAATTATCTTTCACTGCCTAAATCTTCTGGTTTAATATGTTCAGCACTCTTACTATTAACAATTTCAAGATATATTTTTTCAATTTTATTAAGTTCGTCAAATTGCTCTTGTGGTGCATTTCTATTTATCATTGCCCTTTTTATATTATTAGTTCTTGTTTCATAATCAAGACAAACTTGTTCATTACTTTCTTTTCTAAGTCTTTCTAATAAACTTAAACCATCATTTCCAACAGGAATCATATCAAATCCGCTATTTCTTGGTACAATATAATTTACTTTCACTCCACAAGCTAAACATTTTGAAATAAAAGTTGGTAATAAATTATAACATTTATTATGTGCTTCAATATTTGACAATCTAGCATTTTTACTTTTTAATATAGTTTTTTCATATCTTTCTCTTGTAGCAAGTAAACTTGCTAAATTTCCTGTAACTACTAAATCTATAGTTGCATCGTATTTATCTGGAATAGCCTTAATTGTTTCTAACAAACTATAATCAACTGGTGCTTTTTCTCTTAAAGCTGAATAACTATTAGCCATTGCATAAGAAAAAAGTTCATCTCCCCATAAATGTGCATCCAAATTTGTAAGTTTTGTATAATATGTTGGATATTTATCTAGTATTTCATCAGAATATTTACTAAAACGGCGATAGTCATCAGAGTTTATAATTGTATAACTAGATAAATCAGCATTTTGTATAAATGTGGTTTTTCCACATCCTGGTTGACCTATAACAAACATAATAGATGGATTTTTTTCAGCAACCCTATTTAAAAATATTCTTTTCTTAAGTTCATTTAGAATCATTCTATGTTCATCTTCAGATAATTTATACCTTTCAATTAGTTCATCTAAAAATTCCTTTTCCATAATATTTTTTCTCACTTTCAAATTACTATTTATGAGCACATTATACCATTAATTTATATATTGTTCAATATTAGTAGAAACAAAAATAGCAGGTACATCTCCTGTATCTACTATCCATTAACTTATTTTATTATATCTGCATAATAATTTTCTAAATATAACTTTATCTTATCTGTTAAATCATCAATATTCTTATAATCATATTTTGCACCTGAAC
>CATLGL010000041.1 GCA_949935895.1 uncultured Clostridia bacterium | reverse complement strand
CCATCCATTTCAAATGTTGTACCATTTCTAAAATCTCCTGCCATATATACTTCTGCCATCTCATTTCCTCCTTATTATTTCATTATTGTTCTTATTTTATACTATATTTGTTATAAAATCAAGATTTTTCCAAGATTTTCTATGGATTAGCCTTTAATTATAACATAACCCTTTTCAGAATTGGTTAATCGCTTTGCTCCTTGTTTTGTAACTACAATAGTATCTTCAATTCGTACTCCAAATTTTCCACCAAAATAAATTCCTGGTTCATCTGTTATAACCATATTTTCTCTTAAAATAAAGTCTCCTCCTCTAGAACTTAGGATTGGTTCTTCATGAACTTCTAGTCCTACTCCATGCCCTAGTGCATGTACTAAATCAAAATGATTTAGTTTAAAGTCATTTTCTACCATTTTTGTTAAAATTCTAACATTTGCACCATCATAAATTTGACTTAATGTTAATTCTTGATTTTTTAATACTAAATCATAAATTGGTTTTATATAATCTTGCACAAAATCCACAAAAACCGTTCTTGTCATATCTGAGCAATAACCTTGATATCGACATCCAAAATCAATCGTAATAATATCTCCTGCTTCAATTTTTCTTTCTGTTGGCATAGCATGTGGCATAGAAGAATTTGGTCCGTGATGCAACAATCGTTTCAAAGCTTAGCCCTTCTGCTCCATGTGATAAAAAATATTTTTCTATCTCCCATGCAATTTCTTTTTCTGTCATTCCTTTTTTAATAAAAGTTTGTAAATAAGAAAAACAATCATCTGTTATCTTACACGCCATTTCTATTTTCTTTATCTCTTGCTCCTCTTTTATCATCCTTTGTTTTTCGATGATATTTTCTGTTTCCACAAAATTATTGATTTTATATTTTCTCATATATTCCTTATATTTTGCATATGTCAAATCATTTTCTTCAAATCCTACATTTTCACAAAATAAGAAAAAATTCTCATAATCTTCTTTTGATACATCTGTTGCATTTGTTACAATAATCTCATCCTCAATTGTTAATACTTTATTGACTAGTTCAATATATCTTGAATCTGTAATATAAATAGTTTCTTTTCTTGTTAATAATAAAACTCCTTGTGCTTCTACTCCGAATTAAATAGCGAATATTTATTGGATTTGAAACAATCATCCCCTCCATATTCATTCTTGTAATTTTGTCTCGTAACCATTTTATTTTCGGATTCATTTTTCTCCCTCCTTGTGAATTTATAATCTTCCATACATTCCCAACGTAAATACCTGTAATAAAATTCCCACTAATGCTTCAAATGGAACGAAAATGGTAATGATGGCAGCTAGTACAATAAATGGTCCAAATGGAATATATTCATCAGATTTTTTCTTTTTGCTTACAATTAAACCAATACTAATAATCGCTCCTAACAAAAATGCAATTAATGAAATAACAATAATTCCACTAAATCCAAAATATAGTCCTAACGCTCCCATTAACTTCACATCACCAAATCCCATTGCTTCTTTTCCTGCAATAAGACCTCCAACTAATGTTATAAGTAAAAATATCCCTGCGCCAGTTATCATTCCTAGTAACATATCTGTTGCAATGTTTATGTTCGTAATTCCGTGAAGAAAAGTAAATAATAATCCTACTTCAAACATCGTTAAGTTTAATCTATTTGGTATAATTTGCAGTTTATAATCAATGATAAATGCTGATAATAGCATAGGAATTAAAAATCCAAATTTTATTAGTTTTAAATTATTAAGAATACCTTTATGATATCCAAAAAAATATAGCAATATAACATACATTATAGCAATTGTAACAATGATGATACAATTTTGAGTTCCTCTTTCCTTCTTTTTTAATATTTCTTTTGATAATAGTTTTTTTTCTTCTGGTAAGCGTACATTGCTCCAATTAACCCATATGCCTATTATAATACCCAATATAGCAATTCCAACATAATACAAAATATGTACATCATGTATATACATTTGTTTTTTCCCCTTTCATTTTTTGTTTATACTTCCTTTTTATGTAATTTTCAATTGGTCGTTTTATAACAGTAATAAAAATATCTTTCTCTTTAATGGGCTCTACCAAAATAGAAGTCATATGACATCGGTTAGCTCCTAATACATCAGTAAATATTTGATCCCCTACAACTGCTATTTTCTCAAATGGTAAATTTATCTTCTTTTTTGCTCGAACTAACCCTGCTTTTAATGGTTTTTTAGCAAAATAAATATAAGGAATTTTTAAGATGTTTGCTACCATCTCAACTTTTTCTTTTTTATTACTATTTGAAACAATACAAAATTGAATTCCTTCTTGTTTCAAATCTTCACACCATGTTTTAATTCCTTCTGGCATATTTTTATCATAATCAATTAACGTGTTATCCACATCTAATATTAACCCTTGTATATTGTTTTTAATTAGTAATTCGTAGGTTATTTGTTGTACATTGTTTAAGTAAATTTTGGGATACAAAATCATAATGAGTCCTCCATGCTTTTTTCTTTCTTATCTTATCAATATCTATGATTTTTGTCAATTTATATTACAAACTTATTTACAAAGTTTTTAGTCTATTATATAATGCTTTAAAATGAAATAGAAGGAGAAAAAAAATGAAAAATCGCAAAAATTTGAATAATATGACTTATAATATGACGATATTTCCTATTTATAAGGCTCTTTCTTGGGACACACTATTTTATTATGCAATTGAATTTTTATTTTTAACACAAATAAAGGGGTTAAGTGCTGCTCAAGTATTATTTGTTGACGCTTTTTATCCCTTATTTAAATTTATACTTGAAATTCCAAGCAATATCATTGTTCAAAAATTCGGAAAAAGAAGAAGTCTTATTCTAGGAAATCTTTTTATTGTAGGAGATTTACTTTTTTTAATTCTGTCAAGTAATATGCATATGATTATACTTGCTTGGTTTTTATCTGCTTTTGGATATGCTCTAAAAGGGTTAACAGAATCAAATCTACTGTATGATTCTATTCCAAAAGGTAATAACAGAGGCACTATATTTGGTAAAATTGATGGTAAAGCTAATTCCATTTTTTATTTTTTTGATGCTATTTCAGCTATTTCAACTGGCTTCTTGTTTGTTATAAATGGTTATTTACCAATGATATTATCTCTTATTATCTCTATTATTGCATTGTTACTATCCTTTAATTTTAAAGAAGTTGACTCCTCTATTGATAACTCTACTAAAAAAACCTCTTTAAAAAGTAGTTTGATGGATTTAAAACATGCTACCCAATTTATTATAAAATCAAATCGTCTAAGAAGTTTAGTTTTATTTGATGGGTTCTTCTGTGCTTTTATAGGAATGTATTCTACGTTAAGAAGTAGTATTTTAACTGATATTGGCTTACCTGCACAATATTTTGGTTTAATTTATGCAGGTCTTCAACTAATCTCTTGTATTACATCTGCCTATCAAGAAAAATTTCATAATCGTTATCGTAATAGAACCTTAAGTTTCTTTGCTACTCGTACTACTATTTCTTTTATTTTTATTGGTTTATCTACATTAATTGGTTTAAATTTTGGATTAACTTTAGAAATTATCTTACTACTGATGGCAATACAATATGCTATTAAAGGACCTTTTTATACATTGATTAAACGTTATTTAAATAATTTTTCAAGTTCTTCTTTACGAACAAAAATCTCTTTAATAAGTGAACTTTTATATAGTATTTTAAGAGCTGTTCTTTGCTTTATTTGCTCTGCCTTATTAGAAATAACTACCACTTCTTATGTATATATTATATTAGGATGTGTATTTACTATATTTTTTATCTTCCTATTAGACTATATGAAAACATCAGTAGGACTAAAACCAGAAGAATATGAAAAAAAAGAAATAGAATTTGTAGAAATACACTAACCATAGCTTATATGTAAGTAAATATATTTTATAAAAAGAAGCACCATTATTTTTTGAGACTCCATTTTCTAACATGCTTAAAAACAAACACGCTAAAATAAATTTATAGGTTGAATAAAAATAATAGTACTTCTTTTTAAATTTCTCTGAATTATTTACAAAATCGATGTTTTCCAATTGTTACCACATGTGGTCTTGACCAAATCCACTTATTTGTCGCTGTTGCTGGATTAAAATAGTAAATCGAACCATAAGAAGGATCCCAACCATTTAAAGCATCTTGTGCAGCCTTTTTTGCTGTACTATTTGGAGTCAAATTAATTTGTCCATCATCTACTACATTAAAAGCGCCTTTTTGATAAATAACTCCTGCAATTGTATTGGGAAAATTAGAATTTCTAACACGGTTTAGTACAACAGAAGCAACTGCAACTTGTCCTGTATACGGTTCTCCTCTCGCTTCTCCATATACTAATCTTGCTAACAAATTTAAATCATTAGAACTAGAAGACGAACTACTGCTATTACTAGATGATGAAAAAATCCCCATTGCTTCAAGTGTTCTTTTACCTGCAATACCATCAACAACAAGTCCATTCTTTCTTTGAAAATATTTTACAGCTGCTAAAGTTTGACTTCCATAAATTCCATCTACATTTCCACTATAATATCCCCAACGTTTTAATTTTGTTTGAATTTGAGTTACTTCATTTCCTCTTGAACCATACTTTGATAAAGCTTGTACCATATTTGTATTAAACATATGGTATAAAATTAGTAGAGTTAACATCAAACTAATGCAAATAATTGCTTTTCTATTTTTATTAATTGTTTTTATCACTCTCTTCAAAAAAATTCACCCTCTTTTCGAATTCATATTTTTTAATATGTTTTCCAAAATTGGATGAATTTATACAATATAACTTATTTTTTAAACCTTCTATCTATTTTTTCTAAAATTAGATTGGTAACATGTCATAAATATTTTTATTAAAAAATCCCTATCACTTCTCCATTTTTGTCAATGTCAATATTTTCTGATGCTGGAACTTTTGGAAGTCCTGGCATAGTAAATATTTTTCCTGTTAGTACTACAATAAACTCTGCTCCTGTTTTTAATCGAATTTCTTTTACATGGATTGTAAATGGCTTATCACAAATTAAGTTTTTAGGGTCATCAGAAAAAGAATATTGTGTTTTTGCCATACATACTGGAAAATTGTTAAAGCCTAGATTATCAATTTTAGCAATCTCCTCCTCAGCTTCTTTAGAATATTCAACTCCCTGTGCACCATAAATATTTTTTGCAATTTTTTCAATTTTAGTTTTGATACTATCTTCTAACTCATAAGCATAGTGCACTTTTGTTTCTTTATTGCTTAATTCCACTACTTTTCTTGCTAAATCTTCAGCTCCTTTTCCACCATGCTCCCACGCTTCTACTAAACTTAATTCTATTCCTTTTTCCTCTAATTTTTGTTGTAATAAAGAAATTTCTTTTTGGCTATCATCTACATATTTATTAATGGCTACAATCACATTTAGTCCAAAACCTACCTTAAGGTTGTCCACATGTTTTAATAAATTGTGAATTCCTAAATGTAATGCCTCTAAATTTTCTTTTTTAATATCTTCTTTTTCCACTCCACCATGATATTTTAAAGCTTTTAGAGTAGCAACAATAACTACAGCATCTGGTTTAATTCCTGCTTTTCGGCATTTTATATCAACAAATTTCTCTGCACCTAAATCTGCTCCAAATCCTGCTTCTGTAACTACATAGTCAGCAAGTTTTAATGCCATTTTGGTTGCTCTTACACTATTACATCCATGGGCAATATTCGCAAATGGACCTCCATGAATAAGTGCTGGAGTATGCTCTAATGTTTGTACTAAGTTTGGTTTTATTGCATCTTTTAATAATACTGCCAAACTTCCTTCTGCTTTTAAGTCTTTTGCATAAATTGGTTCTTCTTTTTTGTTATATCCTACTACAATATTGCCAATTCTCTTCTTTAAATCTTCTATGTCTGAACTTAAACATAGCACTGCCATAATTTCAGATGCAACGCTAATGTCAAAACCATCTCTTCTTGGAATAACATTTTTCTCACCAGAAAGTCCACATTCAATTTCACGAAGTTGTCTATCATTTAAATCCACACAACGTCTCCATACTACTTTTTCAAATCCTAGTTCATTACCAAAATAGATATGATTGTCAATTAAAGCAGATAATAAATTGTTAGCAGAAGTAATCGCATGAATATCTCCTGTAAAATGTAAATTTATATCCTCCATTGGTGCTACTTGAGCATAGCCACCACCTGTCGCTCCTCCTTTTATCCCAAACACTGGCCCTAGTGAAGGTTCTCTTAAGGCAAGCATTGCCTTTTTTCCGATATAAGATAAGCCATCTGCAAGTCCAATAGAAATAGTTGTTTTTCCTTCTCCTAATGGCGTAGGATTAATTGCTGTTACCAATACTAACTTTCCATTTTGATTACTAGCAATTCTATTTTCTAATTCTTTTGATAATTTTGCTTTATATTTTCCATAACCTTCTAATTCTTCTTTTTCAATTCCTACTTTTTTTGCTACTTCTTCTATTGGCTTTAATGTAATACTTCTTGCAATTTCAATATCTCCCATTTTTCTTCTCTCCTCTTTTATTTTTATAATACTAATCCTGCAACAATTCCTATTACTGCTCCTACAAATACTTGCTTTGGTGTATGTCCTAAAACCTCTATTAACTTTTCTCCCACTTGTACTCCACTAAGTCCTGGTGTTTCTACTAATTTATTTAATAATTTTGCTTGTTTTCCTGCTGCTCTTCGAATTCCTGCTGCATCATACATTACAATAAAGGCAAAAATAACGGACAATGCAAAAATTGGTGTTGTAATTCCTTCATATCTTCCAATTAAAGTTGCAAGAGAAGTAACTACTGCTGAATGAGAACTTGGCATTCCCCCTGCTCCTAAAATTCGTTTAAAATTAAATTTTTTGGTTGTTACTAAATCATAAATTACTTTAAATAATTGAATCCCAAACCACATTAAAAATGGAATATATAAGTATTTAAAATCTGTCATATTCATTATTTTCTCCCCTTTTATTCATTATTTTTAAGCCTCTGCATTAAAATTTTCCTCTGATAATTCTTCTCCATTTTTAATTAAAATTGATATTCGTTTTTCTGCAACTTCTAAAATCTCATTACATGCTTTCGATAATTCCATTCCTTGTTCAAATTTCGTTACAGATTGCTCCAAATTCAAATCACCTTTTTCTAATTCTACTGCGATTTGTTCTAATTCTTTCATTGCTTCTTCAAAATTTATTGTATTCTTTTTTTCCAAAATAATTCCCTCCTATATTACTTTTGCTTTTTGGTTCCCATCTACAAATCGTAATTCTATTTCATCATTTTTTACTAATTCCTTGGCTGATTTTACAATTTTACTATCTTTTTGCGTAATAGTATATCCTCTTGTTAATGTTTTTAATGGGCTTAATGTATCTAATTTTGAAATTAACTGCAGCATTTCATTTTTGCTGTCTTTATATTTGCTTATTATATGGTTTTGCATATTTTTAATAAGCATATCCAAACGAATAGATTTTTCATGAATTTCTTGTAATGGTTCTTTAAATACTCTTCTTGCCATACATTTTTCATATTGCAAGCGCATTAACTCCACTTTTTTCTTTAACGCTAATTTATATCTTGTTTGATAGACTATTAGCTTTTTTCTTAGTTCTGTAGTATCTGCTACTGCAAGTTCTGCTGCTGCAGATGGTGTTGGTGCTCTTAAATCAGCTACAAAATCTGAAATTGAAAAATCTGTTTCATGCCCAACTGCTGAAATAACTGGAATTTGAGATGCAAAAATTGCTCGTGCCACTATCTCCTCATTAAAAGGCCATAAATCTTCTAATGAACCTCCTCCTCTTGCTATTATTAGAACATCTGCTAACTTTTTTTCATTCATAAATGAAATAGCCTCTGCTATTTTTTCTCCTGCACCTTCTCCTTGAACTGGTACAGGAAATAGCCTAATATATACATTAGGATTTCTTCTTGTACTTACATTGATAATATCTCTAATAACTGAACCTGTTTGCGAGGTAAGTACTCCTACAACATGAGGCATAAATGGAATTTTCTTTTTATATTGTTCTGAAAAAAGACCCTCTTGTTCTAGTTTTTGTTTTAACTCTTCATACGCTTTGTATAAACTTCCCATCCCTTCTTCTTGCATTGCTTTACAATAAATTTGGTATACTCCATCACGTTCAAACACACTAACAGTTCCAAATACCATTATTTTCATTCCATCTTTAGGCATAAATTTCAAATTTTGTGCAAAAGACTTAAACATAATGCATTTTATCAAAGAATTATCATCCTTTAAGGTAAAATATAAATGTCCTGTATAATGATGTTTAAAATTAGAAATCTCTCCCTTTACTAGAACATTATTCAAGTATTCATCAGCTGAAACTTTATCTTTAATATATTTATTTAAATCTGTAACAGAAATTGGTTCTATATTCATTTATATTTCCTCTTTTATAAATCTTTCTTTTATGATAAATCATGTTTTACAATACTTGCTAAAATTCCATTGATAAATGAAGCACTATTATCCTCCCCATACTTTTTAGCAAGCTCAATTGCTTCATTAATTGCTACTTTAAATGGAAGTTTTTTAAATAGCATTTCATAAATGGCAAGCTTTAATAGCGAAAGGTCTATTTTAGATAGTCTTTCTAATTTCCAATCTGCTTTTAAATTACTTGAAATTTTATTATTGATTTCGTCTTTATGTTCATTGATACCTATCCATACATCTTTTATATATTCCTTCGTCTTTTCATCTGTTATTTCATTATTTTCAAAATATAGTTCTATTATTTCTTCTTCATTTTCTTTTTGTATTTCTATACTATATAATAATTTAAAAGCCTGTTCTCTTGCCTCAGTTCTATTCATATTTTGTTTTCCTCTCTTACATTCTATCAATCAAATTTTTTAACTTTTCTTTAACTTCATACTTATTTCTTTGTACATAGTTACCAATAAACATACCAAGTGCTATAAGTACAATTCCAATAATTAATTCATACAAATGTGTAAGTAAAACAACAAGTGCAATGCTTGCTCCTATAATTGCTCCTGCATATTCACTTAAGAACTTCTTAAATCCATCCATGCTAATTCCCCCTTACTCCTCTATTTTTTGTGGTTTTGGAGCAATATTTTTTACTTTAATATTAACTTGTTGAATATCAATGTCAATTGATTGTTTGATGATTTCTTTAATTTTTAATTGCAATTTATTTGATAATTCTTTAATAATTGCTTCCTCCTCCACAAATAACGTTACATCAATATTGATTTGATTATCTTTCGTTAATATTACTTTAGAAGTAACCTCCTTTGTATTTTCAAAGCCTTGTGCAACTCCACTTACTAAATTTTGAATGGTATCTTTTGAAATTAGTAATTTTCCATTTTCATTTTCAATTAAAATACCATTTTCTACATTTTTATCCTTGTCCTTTTTTGTATCTGTTGTAAAAAAGATTCCTTTTACAGCAAGTAAAATTAGTATAACTAATATTCCTAACATAACATTACAAGCAGTTTGATTTCTTAAAAATTCTTGTAGGTAGATATTAACTACTTCTAAATGAATCCAACCAAATATCATAAAACATAGAAGTACTGATATAATTAGAATGATACTTGAAAATAATACTAATGCTATTTTATCTAATACTTTCATTTTAGCCCCTCCCTTATTGGCTTATTTTGGTAAATTGTTAAAAGGGCACTCTCTATCTGTATGCTACTTAGTTAAATGCCCTTTTAGTATACTATTTTTTATTCTTCTTCTTTTTCTTCTGTTGGTTTGTCTGTACTAACTCCTTGTACATGTACATTTACTTCAATTACATTTAAACCAGTCATTGCTTCTACTGCTTTTTTTACTCTATTTTGAATTTCGAATGCTACATCTGGAATTCTTGTACCATATTCCACAATGATATTTACATCAATTTTGGTTTCTTTTTCTCCTACTTCTACCTTAATCCCTTTTGATAAATTTTTCTTTCCGACTTAATACTTCAGTAATTCCACCTGCAAATCCTCCTGACATTCCTGCAACACCTGGAACTTCTGATACAGCTACTCCTGCAATCACTTCTACTACGTTATTTGCAATTGTAATGTCATTATTATCTCCTGTTTCTACTGAAACTTCCTTTACTTCGTTTTCTTGATTTTCCATAATTATTTCCTCCTTATAATAAAAAAATTGATATACTAAGTTTTCTACATTAGTATATCAATTTTCATTAAATTTTACAATATTTTTAAGAAAGAATTCATTATTTTTTGTTTATGCTCAGATTACAACTTATATAGTCTGCCTCCATATAGTAATATTATTTTTTTATTTTGTCTTCCTGCTTTTTTGTCGCCACCTTAATAAGATGTCATCCTCTATTAAACAATAAGTAATATTACTCTCTTCACACTCATTATTCTTGAATGGTAAGTACTTTTTTATTACTATTTATATTATTTTAATTGATTCATTACTTCTTCTGCAAAATTTTCTTCTTTTTTCTCAATTCCTTCTCCTTTTTCAAATCTTGCAAATCTTACTATTTTTGCTCCTTTTGCTTCTAATAATTTTGAAATTTTCATATCTGGATCTTTTACAAAGTCTTGTTCTACTAAACAAATTTCTGCATAAAATTTTCCAATTCTTCCTTGTACCATCTTTTCTGCAATTTCTGCTGGTTTTCCTTCATTCATTGCTTGCACTTTTAAAATTTCCATTTCTTTTTCTAGTCTTTGTGCTGGAACAGATGCTCTATCTAAATACTCTGGTTTAGCTGCCGCAATTTGCATACAAATATCTTTTGCAAGTTCAGAATTTCCATTTTGTAATTCAACTAATACTCCGATTTTTCCATCTCCATGAATATATTTTTCTACTAAACCATCTGTTTCAAACCTTTCAAATCTTCTAATGGTTAATTTTTCACCTATTGTAGCAATTTTTTCTGTTAATACTTGCTCTACTGTTTTGCTATCATCTTTAATTGATTTTTGTGCTAATAAATCCTCTATACTTGATGGTACTTTTTTTGCAATTTGCTCTGCAATGTCGGCTGCAAATGTTCTAAATTCTTCGTTTTTACCAACAAAGTCAGTTTCTGAATTGATTTCAACAACACTCCCAATTTTTGCATTTTCTGTAACATAAGCTGTAACAATTCCTTCTGCTGCAATTCTATCTGATTTTTTAGCAGCTTTTGCAATTCCTCTTTCTCTTAATAATTCAATTGCTTTTTCCATATCTCCGTTTGTTTCTGTTAATACTTTTTTGCAGTCCATCATTCCTGCACCTGTTTTTTCTCTTAAATCCTTTACCATTGTAGCACTAACCATTTTCTTTTTCCTCCTTTATATTGTAAAAGTCTACTTTTTACTTTTACTAAACTTTATTTAAAAATAAGCACAGCCCTGCCGTGCCTATCTCAAACGTCTTTTATTCTTCAACTGCTTCTTCTTGTACTGCAATTTCTTCCATACTTGTTGCTTCTTCTTTTATCTCTTCTTCTTGTGCTATTGGTTCAAATGCTTCACCTTGTTTTCCTTCGATTACTGCATTTGCAATTACTGTTGTAATTAATTTTACTGCACGTATAGCATCATCATTTCCAGGAATAACATAGTCAACATCTTCTGGGTTACAGTTTGTATCGATTAATCCAACAACTGGTATATTTAATTTTCTAGCT
>CATLGL010000040.1 GCA_949935895.1 uncultured Clostridia bacterium | reverse complement strand
TACTCATAGGAAATACCTCCAATATTTTAAGTGTTTTGTGGTTAAAACTACTTTATCATATTTTGGTATTTCCTTCAATTTTTTATTTCTTACACTTGGTGTGTCATATCTATTGTAAACCTATATTCTTTTAAAATATTATATAAAAATAGAACCCTTTTTAAAGAGTTCTATTTTTCTTGGTTATATATAATTATAACACATATTTTCTGATTAGATAAATTCCTCCAGCTAGTATTACTAAGATTATTGTTGTTAGTCCAATATAGATTACTTCTTCTCCTGTTTTTACTGATAATATAACTGGTGCGTTATCAATATCGTCTTCCCCTGGTTTATTGTTGTCTGGTGTTGAATCAATATCTGGTGTATCTTCATAATCGTTATAGTCTTTACTGATTTCTGCCCAGTTTACTTTTAAACCTAAGTTTTTATCACTATTTTCCCAGGTTAGTAAAATTTCAACTGTTGCACTTTCTCCTGGTTTTAGTAGTCTATCTTTTAATTGGTCAGTTACTACTACTTTTTCACTAATTTGTGTCCACTTAGGGTTATCACTTGCTACGAATTTTAATCCATCTGGAATATAGTCTTTTACTTCTTTGACATATCCTTCAATTTCTCCTTCATTAGTTACTTTAATTTTATACCTAAATTTAACTGTTAATTTTTTGATGTCTTTGGTTTTTAAGTCTACTTTTACAACTGGTTCTGGATTTTCATTTCCGGTATGTCCGAGTTTCTATAATGGTTTGGTTTCCATCTTGAATAACAATTGCTTGTGTTACCCATTTTTTTAGTGCTAAGTCAAAGTATTTTACTCTTACTTTATCAATGTCAATATCGTCTTCTCCTTCTTTGTTATTTCCTGGAGTTGAATCGATATCATCAACTGGATCATCGTTTTCATCTGCATCTTCTGAAATTTCTGCTGTGTTGATTAGTATTCTATCTGATGTATTTGGCTCTGTTACTTTAAATGCGATTTTTACATCTCTATGGTCTGGGTTTGTTTCACTCAATCCAGCTTTTTCATCAAATGGTTTTAATAAGTTTGCATTTTTTTCTTTTTCTTGTGCTTTGGATAAATAATCTGTTGTGATTTTTACTGCTTGCTTTACATCGTCTGTTTGTTTTCCATCTTTGTCAAGCATTTTCCAACGATATTCTACGTTTGTATCATTTTGTGGTAAAAATACTAGTCCTTCTGGTAAATCATCGGTTATTTCACTGGCATATCCTGCCATGGTTCCTTCATTATAAATACGGATGGTATAGGTTACAATATTTCCATTAGCTACTAATACTGGCTCTTTGGTATGGGTATATTTAATGTTTCCATCTTCTCCCATACTTAATTGTGGATAACGGTTATTGATATCTAAACTATCTACTTTTGTAATAAATTTTCTTAATGCTAAATCAAAGTATACGATTGTTACACTATCAAAATCATCATCGTCTTGTTGCCCTGGTATATATTTGTCACCTTTATCAATTTCCTCTTGTTTATAATTTGGTAAATTTTCATCTTCTGGCACTTTTACATTATTTTTTTCTGAATCAATATCTTTTATTTCATTTCCTTTTTCATCTGTAAAGTCTGTAATGTCTGCAATATTAACAATCCTTTTGTTGTATTTTGGATTTCCTGTTACTTTACAATTTACAGTTATGTCTTTATAATATAGTGTTTCTCCATCAAATGCTTTGATTAAGTTATTTTCACTTACTTCTTTTGATAGACGATTTGTTTTAATGGTTCTATGGCTTGAATCGTTTTCATCATATTTCCAACCATTTGCGATATTTGTTTCATCCTCTGGTAAAAATTCTAATTGTTCTGGTAAATGGTCTGTTATTTCACTGGCATATCCATCTTTTTTACCTTCATTATATACTCTTATGGTATATGTTACTATATCTCCTACCTTTACTTGTAGTGGTACTTTTGGATGATTGTAAATGGCTGTTGTTGCTGTTCCTGATTTTAATCCTGATATGTCTACTACTGGCTCTCTACTAACAGTTGGTACTTTTCCATTTACTACACTAATGAATTTTCTTAAAGCTAAATCAAAATAGGTAATTCTTACACTATCAAAGTCATCATCATCTTGTTGCCCTGGTATATATGGGGTTTTTTGGTCAATTTCTTCTTGTTTATAATTTGGTAGTTGTTCATCACTTGGTAATTGTATATTATTTGCTTGTGAATCTCTATCGGTAATTGGGTTTCCATTAGCATCAGTAAATGCTGTAATATCTGCAATATTAACAATTCGTTTTGTATTACTTGGCACAGTTACGACTTTACATTTTACAGTAAGGTCTTTATAATCTAATCTTTCTCCATCAAATGCTTTGATTAAGTTTTCACTATCCGTTTGTTTTGATAAATGGGCGGTTTTAATGGTTCTTAATGAAGTATCTTTATCATCATAAACCCAACCATTTGCAATGTTTTCTTCATCCTCTGGTAAAAACTCTAATTCTGGTGGTAAATGGTCTGTTATTTCACTGGCATATCCATCTTTTTGTCCTTCATTATATACACGAATTGTATAAGTAACAATATCACCTATTTCTACAGAAAGTGGCGCTTTTGGATGATTGTAAATGGCTGTTGTTGCTGTTCCCGATTTTAATCCTGATATGTCTACTACTGGCTCTCTACTTGTTTGTGGTGCTACTCCATTTATTTTGGTAATAAATTTTCTTAATGCTAAATCAAATGGTTTTATTTTAATATAGATATTGTCAAAATCATCATCATCTTGTTGTCCTGGTATGTATTTATCACCACGATTAATTTCTGTTAATTTATAGTTTGGCAAATCTTGATCTGTTGGTAATGTTACATTTTTTGCTTGTGAATCTCTATCGGTAATTGTATTTCCATTTGTATCTGTAAAGCCTGTTATATCTGCAATATTAACAATTCGTTTTCCTTCTTGAGTTGATGGTTTTAATTTACATCTTACTTTTAAATCTTTATAGTCTAAGCTATTTCCTCCATTATAAGCTCTTAAGATGTTATTCTCATTGGTTGCTTTTGATAAATAGTTTGTTTTAATTGTTCTTTTACTTGCATCTGTATTGTCATAACTCCATCCATATGACTTGTTTTGGCTATCATTTGGTAAAAATTCTAATTCTGGTGGTAAATGGTCTGTTATTTCACTAGCATATCCATCTTTTTGTCCTTCATTATATACACGAATTGTATAAGTAATAATTGCCTCTTCTGGCACAGAAAGTGGTATTTTGGTGTGATTATAAGTTGCGGTTGTTGCCACTCCTGCTTTTAATCCTGATACATCTACTTGTGGTTCTCTACTTACTTTTGTAGCTACTCCATTTACTTCACTAATAAATTTTCTTAATGATAAGTCAAATAGTTTTATTCTTATATAAATGCTATCAAAGTCATCGTCATCTTGTTGTCCTGGTATATATCTGTCTCCACGGTTAATTTCTGTTTGTTTATAGTTTGGTAAATTACCGTCAGCAGGTATTGTTACATTTTTTGCTTGTGAGTCTCTATCGGTAATACCATTTCCATTTGCATCTGTAAATTCTGTTATATCTGCAATGTTAACAATTCGTTTTCCTTCTTGAGTTGATGGTTTTAATTTGCATCTTACTTTTAGTTCTTTATAGTCTAAGGTATCTCCTCCATTATAGGCTCTTAATATATTGTTTTCATTTCTTGCTTTTGATAGATAATTTGTTTTAATTGTTCTTCTATTTGGGTCTGTATTATCATAACTCCAACCATATGCTTGGTTTTGATTATCATTTGGTAAAAATTCTAATTCTGGTGGTAAATGGTCTGTTATTTCACTGGCATATCCGTCTTTTTGTCCTTCATTATACACACGAATTGTATAGGTAATTGTTGCTTCTTCTGGTACTTCAAGTGGTGCCTTTGGATGATTATAAGTTGCAGTTGTTGCTACTCCTGCTTTTAATCCTGATACATCTACTTGTGGTGCTCTACTTACTGGTATAGCAACTCCATTTATTTCACTAATGAATTTTCTTAATGATAAATCAAATGGTTTCTCTCCTATTTGAATGGTTACATTATCTGTGTATGTTGCTGGTTGCTTTTCTACTAATACTACTGGTTGTTCTCCTCGATATGTAGCATCATCTGTTGTATAGTAAGTTGCTATTGTTTTTGTATAACTAAGATTCATATCGAATTTAATGGTTCTTACTGTTGTTGTATCTGGAAGACAAACATAAAAATCCTCTCCAATTTTTGCTCCAGATATTACTTGTTTATTTCCATTTAATAATGTATAGTTAAACTCTTGTCCTGCTCCATCAGTAAATGCTAATGTATTTAGCGTATAGGCTATGTTCGAATTTCTGTTAATTCGAAATGGACCAATTAGATAGTTGCTTCCTTCTTCTGTTAATGCTACTCTTGATTTATCTAAAGTTAAAGGTGAAACATCACTATTTGGTGAAGTATACCTTCCTTGTTTATTTGCTTCTGTAATTAAATATTCATATAAAAGCTTACAGTCATATTGACGTGCCTGTCCTACTGTTTCAGAAGATGTTTCTCCTCCATATGGCTCCTTATACCAATCTGCAAATGATTTAAAACTATTTGGTACTTCAGCTGAACCACTATTGTTGTTAAATTTTAATCGATTAATTGTATCTGTTGAAGAATAATCACTGTTTTGATTTGTAAAATACCAAATTGCCAATTGTTGTATTACTTCAATATCTTCATCTGTCATTGGAGTATTTGCAATATTGATGTCTGGAATCTTTTTTAGTAATTCATTTTTTTGAGCTTGTGCATTTGGCGAATTTTTTACATACATATGGTCTAAAATCCACATAATTTTATTGTAAGTTTCTGATTCTTTTGTTGTACTATTATAATCTGTACAAGCATTTGTTGCTACTAATCTAGGCAATACTTCTGTTTTTTGTGATTTCATATCTAATTTAATTCTATATTCTTTTTTTCCACTAGCACTTGTACTAGTATTAGCAAAACCATGTTCTGCTCTAAGACAATAAAATGCATTACTATAATCGACTGTTGTACTAGCTAAATTAGGATAAGATACTATCTTCCATATTTTTTTTACTGTGGAAGCTCCTGTACCATCAATAATATAGGCTCCTCCATTTTCTCTTAAATGTTGGATTGCTAATACATAGTTATCTTTGGCTGCATATGTTTTTGTTGCTAGCCCTACAATTGCTAATAGAGAAATCAACATGATTATCAATATTTTGATTATTCTTTTTTGTTTCATCCTTCTTACCTTCCTTATAAAAATTATAACTATACTATCATATATTTTACTTTCATCTGTTTCTTTCGTCAATAGTAGGTTTTTCCATTTTTGCTTCATTTGTTTTTTACATAAAAAAATCCCTTTACGGAAACTCTTTTTTTCATATTTTCTTTTAAAAACGACATTTGTGTTACAATTATATATCATTTTTGTAATAATTTCAACAGATTATGTAGAATTTATTATTTTTTCTTATATGCGTAAGTATTTTTCTATTTTTAGGAATATTTTGATTACTTCTTGCATAATATGAATTAATCCTTTTTAGAAAAAAACTTACTATTTTTTCTAAAAGTGATTATCAAAATATTTAAAACTAGTCTTGACTTCTTTTTATTTTTTTGCTATTATAATAGTTGTTTTTCAGTAAAGGTTTATTTGTTAAAAGCTTTGCTAATAATAACTTATGCGAAAGTAGCTCATCTGGTAGAGCGTCGCCTTGCCAAGGCGAAGGTAGCGGGTTCGAGCCCCGTCTTTCGCTCCAGATATTTCGTTCTAATATGAAATATAGTAGCATATATTATAAGATATGGCGACATAGCCAAGTGGTAAGGCACGAGTCTGCAAAACTCTGATCCCCGGTTCAAATCCGGGTGTCGCCTCCATAACGAGGCACTTTTAAGCGATTATTATACAACAGTACATATTATTGCATAAAGGTACAAAATGCAGAAATACTCTCTTTGTAAGGGAGTATTTTTGGTTTTAGAAGATAGCTATCTATCATAGATTATCACAATTTAGTACAAAATTTGCTGTACAATTGCTGTACTTTGATGTAAACAAATTTTATAGTATAAATAGTAATAAGTGATTGTGCATTTATATTATTATTTAATAGTTTATTGCTCTTTATTTAGATTTTTTGATAACATATTTCATAAATTGAATTTATTACTTTAGTTAGTTATAAAAATATGCAAAATTTTGTTTTGTTCGCTTGTATTATTATAAAATACGTAGTATAGTAGTTAAAGATAGAAATGAGATAAGTAGTTGTGTTGCCACTTTGACTTAGATAGCTTGCTATCAGAAAGTGAGGTGGTGTTTATGAGTTTTATATTATTCTTAATATTAGCATTGATGGCATCAGTTACTCTAAACGTAGCCTTATTGACAGTTTGTTACATACAATATGTTAATAAAATTATAGATAAGGAATAAAAATAACAGCACATTCTACTTTTTGACCTAAGGGAATGTGCCGTTATTACTTTTTATAAGCGGTAACCATATTTGACTATGGTTTCTCATTTTCTATCTATATTATACACAGATTTTTAGGAAAAGTCAAATGATTTTTGAAATAACTAACTGTAAGGAGTGGTATGTTATGAACTTAATAGATAAAGTAGCTATAGTAACAGGGGGAAGCAATGGAATTGGTGAAGCTATTGCAAACAAATTAAAAGACTTAGGAGCTAAAGTAATTATATTTGATACAAAAGAACCAAAATCTATATTTGAATATTATAAAGTAAATATAACTAAAGATGATGAAATAAAAAAAGCTGTTAATTTAATAGATAGAGTAGATATATTAGTTAACAATGCAGGAATATATTTTGAAAAATATATTGAACAAACAACTAATGAAGATATAGATAATATGGTTGATGTAAATATAAAGGGAACATTTAAAGTTACAAGGAATTTAATTGATAAATTAAAGAAAAATAAAGGCTGTATTGTGAATATTGCCTCTTGCTTAGGCTTAGTTCCAGAATTAACATCACCTTTATATTGTACAACTAAAGCTGGAATTGTAATGTTTACTAAATGTTTGGCACAAGAATATGCAAATTTAGGAGTTAGAGTAAATTGTGTTTTACCTGGTCCAATTTTAACAGAATTATTGGAAACAAGTTTTAAAAGTAAAGAACAAAAAATAAAATGTGAAAATAGAATTCCAATAAAAAGAATTGGCACACCAAATGAAGTTGCTAATGTAGTTGCCTTTTTATGTAGTGAGGACGCCTCATATGTAACAGGAGGAATTTATGCAGTAGATGGTGGAGTTTCTACATCTAGCATTTATTCTAAATAAGTTTATATTCAATTTGTTACATAATAACAAATCACAACATCTCCTATTTTGGGAGATGTTGTGATTTTTGTTTCTAACAGTTTTTAACGCACTAGATAAACTCTACTGTGCTATGCATTTTATTCATAGCCCATTTTTTTATATCGTACGTTTTTTTAGGATCAAACGCAATCCATTTTACCATCACACCCATCAGCAGTATAACTGCCTCTTCTTTTTGGGCGATGCGGGTCTCAAACTCCTCCTTAACACACTGCTTCGGATTGTATTTGCTTTTTACTACAATCAGGCTACAATCCTGATGCTGAGCAATCAGCTCTTCAACCCATTCTTTCCGTTCAGCTTTCTCAAATTGACTCTTCCATTCGATTACCGACACTTGTTTTGTGTCAAGCTGAGCTTTCATTTCTTTGATGGTAGTTACTTCTGGCTCCATCTCGTCAAAGGTAGGGAAGTCTTTTCCCCAGTCTTCCTTGAGCTTGCTCCTCAAAGCATCCCAGAGTTCTCTCCTCCTCTGCCGTCTCGCGTTATACTCCTCTAATACCCACTTGTTCCAAGGTACTACGAATCCAATTTTCTTCATGTTTTTTCCCTTTCTTTAACAAATGTATAGCATTATGCAAACTTATCAAAAAAATAACGTCCGCACTGCTACTTAATTAAACTGTTTACAATTCCATTATACTACTTTTTATGTAAAATTGCAACTTTTTATTGACAACCCAGCATAATCCATGATATTATATTATTGTTTCAATCAATAGATTGTTTGCAAGGTTTTATGACTTGCAGAAAGGAGTACTATGAAAATAGTACGGAAAGTAATTTTTACAATTACTCAAAAAGGTCCTAGAGGACCTACTGTGTTTTATTTGCAACTTGTTAATATGCATTAAAAAGGAGGTTTTATATGAAACTGAAATTTCTTTTTGTTGTAAACGAGAATACAAATGAAATCAGATCTGAAATGTCCATGGCTGCTGGGGATGATGCCCCGCGCAAGAACTGTAACGTATGCGGTGCACGCATTCGTTAACGCATATGGCGTTGGATGGTGAGTAGCACATCAAAAAGCTACAAAAAGAGGGTGTCCTATCTAAAGACACCCTCTTTCCTTTTTATTTTTTATCTTTTTGTAATTCAGCAAAACGCTTAATTTTCATAGTTGTTGTTTTTTCAAATTCATCCTTTTTGATTTCTAAATTCTTAATTGCTTTATAAGATGTTAATTTTCGATTGACTTTTTTTATTTCTTCCCAAATAATACTATGTATTTGTTCTTCTTTTAAATCTTTTCCATGTTTTTCTTCTATTTTTTCGTAATCTGGTATTACTTTTACAGAAAGAACAAGTTCCTTTGAGCCCTCTTCTTCTTTTCCATATACCATACATTCTTTAATTTCTTCTATATTTCCTAGTAATAATTCAATTTCTTCTGGATATATGTTTTTCCCATTTTGGGTTACAATGACATTTTTACTTCTTCCTGTAATATATAAGTAACCATCTTGGTCTAGATAACCAACATCTCCTGAATTAAACCATCTTTCTCCATCAATTATATGAACTACTTCATTGGTTGCTCGTTCGTCTTCATAATAGCCAATCATTAACGTATCACTTTTAATAAATACTTCTCCTTCTCCTTTTTCATTTGGATTGTGTATTTTAAGCTCTGCACAAGTAACTGCCTTTCCTGCTGAGCCTACTCTTGGGTCAAATTCTGGAGTTAATGCTGCAATTGGCGCTGTTTCTGTTAATCCATATCCTTGTAAAAATTCAATTCCGATATCTTGTACCCATTTTCCAACTTTGGAATCGATTGGCGCTGCTGCTGATACAATAATACGTATGCCTCCTCCTAAATTGTCATATATCTCTTTAAATATTTTACGTTTTATATCAATATTTACTCCTTTTAAGGCATTAGTTAAATGTATCATGGATTTTACTAGTTTGTCTTTTTTACTTTTTACAATATTGGCATTAATTTTTTTATATAAATTTTCTACTAATAATGGTACTGCAAGCATTACTGTTGGATGAGTTTCTTGTAAGTTTGGTACAATATATTTTAATCCTTCACATATCGCAATAGAGGCTCCTTTTGACATTGGTAATAAAAAACCAATACTTGATTCATAAGTATGATGTAATGGTAAAACTGAGAAAAATCTATCATTTTCATTTAAGTACACATAGGAGGAAACTACATTTACATTTTGACTTAAATTTTTATTGTTAAGCATAACTCCTTTTGCATTTGAAGTCGTTCCTGATGTGAATATTAAAACTTTAAATTCTTCTTCATCAATTTTAATATCCATAAAGCTATTATCCCCAGATTCTACAATCCTTTTTCCTTGCTCTATAATATAGCTTGCTCCAACATCTTTTTCGCTAATACCATCGCTTGAATTCATTTGAATGAAATATTCTACTTCTGGTAAGTTGTCTTTTATCTTTTTTATAAGTTCTTTTTTCTTGGTGGAATAAATAACAGCACTTGCTTTGGCACGTTTTACAACATTCTCAATTTCATCTACTGGAAGCTCTTTGTCAACAGGAACTGCAATTCCAACTCCACATAGCATCGCCATATATGACACATACCAATGATATGTATTTTCTCCAATAATTACGACTCTTTTGTCTTTTAGGTTTAATAATTTGATTAGCCCTGTTCCTAATCCAATAACATCTTGTCTATATGTTTCATATGAAATTTCTGTAAATGGTTCTTTATGATCAAATTTCTCTAGCATGAAAACTTTATTTTTGAAGTTTGTTGTTGATTGATTAAATACTTCTTTAATTGTTTTATAATTTTTAGCTTCATATTTAACTTCTTTTTTCTTTTGGTCTGGTGCTTCTATACTTGATTCATCTATTTCTGATAATCCTTCCATTTTTAATTTTGGAAATTTGAAATTTGGTATTTTAAAGTCTTGTAATATTCTCAAATTTATCACTCCTCATCAATTTCTTGTTTTATTATGACATATTTTTCTTATTTTGTAAATGTCTAGTGTTTAAAAAAACAAGACTTGTTGTTAATATACCAGACTATGCTTCTTATATTTCGCTTATATAAAGACATATATTTATTTTTATTTAGTTATAATTATCAATTAAGACTGCATTTCTTATATAAATATATAGTTTCATTCACACTATTATGTTCAAAATTACATTTGCTTATACTAAAGTTGCTAATATTCCCAATATGAACCCTAATATGTTTCCTATACTATTCATTCTTCCTTTATACAATTTGTTCGATTCTGGTATTAGTTCACCAGATACAATATATAACATTGCACCTGCTGCAAATGCTAAACATATTGCTATAATTTCTTCGGATATTGCTCCTACTAATGCTCCAAAAAATGCTCCAATTCCTGTAGTAACTCCTGATAAAATAACATAAAATATGACTTTTGATACCTTCATTCCTCCATTTTTCATAGGAACTGCCATGGATACCCCCTCTGGTATATCATGTAATAATATTGCAATGGCTAATGAATATCCTAATTTAATGGAGGCTCCAAAGCCTGAACCAATTGCTAGTCCTTCTGGAAAATTGTGTAGTGCTAGGCCAAGGCTAACAATAATTCCTGTTTTTAATAGACTACTGGGTGTTTTGCTATCACTAACTTTTGTGTGAAATTTTTTTTGTACTACTATATCACATAAAATCATTCCTATTACACCCATAACAATGCCTATAATAATAAGAGGTATTCCAGATATTTCTAATGCCTCTGGTACTAAATCAAAACATACAATTGAAACCATAAGTCCTGATGCCAATGATAAAATAAATCCTAAAAATTTGTTGGAAGTATTTTTGAAGGTTACTCCTATAATTCCTCCTAATGTTGTTCCAAATGTCCCAAAAAATAATCCAATCATGGTGGTCTTTATTAAGTATTCCATATAAACTCCTCATAACATATAAGAGTTGCATGATTTGCAACTCTTATATAATATATGCACCTTTATATAGTTTATGCGTTTTTTGTATTTATTCTTCTCCTTTTAAACGTTCTGCACGGTCTGCCGCAATTAGTGAATCAATCATTTCATCAATATTTCCGTTTAAGAAATCTTCCATTTGATAAATACTAAGCCCAATTCTATGGTCGGTAATACGGCCTTGTGGGTAATTATAAGTTCTAATTTTTTCTGAACGGTCTCCACTTCCTACTTGACTTTTCCTTTCATTTGCTAATTCTGAATCTCTTTTTTGTTTTTCAATTTCATATAATCTAGAACGTAATAGCCTCATAGCATATTCTCTATTTTGTAGTTGAGAACGCTCGGTTTGACATTCTGCTACAATTCCTGTTGGAATATGTGTTAGCCTAACAGCAGATGAAGTTTTATTAACATGTTGTCCTCCTGCTCCGTGATGCACGATATACATCCATTTTAATATCTGCTGGATTGATATCTATTTCAACATCTTCTACTACTGGAAGGACTGCAACGGTAGCTGTTGATGTGTGAATTCTTCCGGCTTGATTCAGTATCTGGTACTCTTTGTACACGGTGTACTCCACTTTCAAATTTTAATCGACTATATACTCCTTTTCCTGTAACCATAAAAGAAACTTCTTTGTAGCCACCAAGTCCTGTTTCATTTTCGTTTAAAATTTCTAGTTTCCAATGCTTTCTTTCTGCATACATAGTATACATACGAAATAGAGCTCCTGCAAATAGTGCTGCTTCTTCTCCTCCTGCACCACCACGGATTTCACAAATAACGTTCTTATCATCATCTGGATCTTTTGGGATTAATAAAAATTTTAATTCCTCTTCAATTTGTGGTAATTTTTCCTTTGCCTCTAACA
>CATLGL010000039.1 GCA_949935895.1 uncultured Clostridia bacterium | reverse complement strand
CTTGTCTATATTGATATACTTCATTAGCATACTCTACTAATTTTTCATCCCATATATCTAATAATTCTATTGATGCACCTTCATTTGCAATTTGTCTTAAATAAATATTACGTTGTTCTAATGCTTTTAAATACATATTTAAACAATATACATACCTTGGTCTTAATTGACTAATCATAATATTTAGAAAACGTCTTCGTTTATCTGGTCCACTTTTTATAATTTCAATATCATCTGGGCAAAACATAACAAGATTAATAGTTCCCAGTATATCACTTAATTTATTTTGTTGAATTCCATTTAGATATATTTCTTTTTTGGGAGTTAAATCAATTCGAATAATACCTTCCCTATCCTTTTTTTCATATTCTATTTCTATACTAGCATTTTCTTCCTCTAGATTGATTAATTCTCTTTCCTTTTTAGCACGAAACGATTTTCCTATTGCACATAAAAATACTGCTTCTAAAATATTAGTTTTTCCTTGTGCATTTTCTCCAAAAAATAGATTAATATTGGGGTCTAATTCAATTTGTTGTTGTTTATAGTTTCTAAAATTTTTCAACTTTATTTTTTTTATGTACATTTTCTTTTCTCCAATTATTCTTTTAAACGAATTGGTAAAATCATATATGTATAGTCACCATCTTCTATTGGTCTTATAACACATGGTGAAATACTAGAACCAAAATCAACAAATATTTCTTCATCTTCAATTACTTTTAGAGCATCTAAAAAATATTTTGGATTAAAGCCAGCCTCTAAATTCTTTCCCTCCGTAGACACATATAGTTCTTCCTTAGCATCACCTGTTTGATTTGTACAAGAAATTGTTACTTTTCCAATGTCAATCATAAGTTTTACAGGATATTTTTTTTCCTTTTCTGTTGATGATGCTGCAATTAAACTAATTCTTTCAAAACAATTTTGTAAATTATTTCGATCTGTTCTAATTCTTGTTTCCCATTGTTCTGGAATAACATTATGATAGTTTAAAAATTCACCATCTAGTAATCGAGTTACTATTTTACATTGCTCCATTTCAAATAATGCTTGATTTTTTGAAATCCCTATTTGTATTGGTTCAAATGAATCTAATATAATCTTGTTTACTTCATTTAATGTTTTTCCTGGTATGACAGCACTAAAATCATTGGTTTTATTATTTAGTATAGTACTTTTCCATGCTAATCGGAAACCATCAATAGCAACTACATTTAATTTATTTTCGATTGTTTGAAATAAACAACCTGTAAAAATTGGTCTATTTTCTTCAACGCTTACCGCAAAAATAGTTTTTCGAATCATGTCTTTTAATGTATTTTGCTCTATTGTAATTGAATTTTCTATTGTTATTTTTGGCAATTCTGGAAATTCATCTGGATTCATTGTAGCTAATTTATATAAAGACCCCTCACATTCAATTACTAATAGATTGCTTTCATTTATTGTTATATTGATTTCAGTGTCTGGTAACTTTCTTATAATTTCACTAAACATAATTGCATTTACAACTGTACTTCCTTGTTCTTCTACTTGTGCCTCCATCCAATATTCGATACCAATTTCTAAATCATATGTAGTAAATTTTATTTCATTATCATTTGTTTGAATTAAAATTCCTTCTAATATAGGCATAGTTGTTTTTGATGCTACAGCTTTTATTACGGAATTAAGGGCTTTTAGGATTTTATCCTTTTCACAAATAAATTTCATTTTTCGATTCTCCTTTTAATAATAGAATATTTTTAGTAGTATTAGTATTAGGTTATGTGGATTTGGTGTATAACTATATAAAACCGTTTAGTCCCTAAGAAAAGAGTTGTGAATTATTTTGTTGAAAACAAGATAACATATCCACATTTAAAAATTTTCTTTTGTGTAAATCGACATATTAACATGTTACTAACACACTATTAACAATCGAAATGTGAATAACTGATTTAGTATTTCCGTAAGAAGAATTTTAGAGTTTTTGAAAAAACAAAGGTTCTGCAAACGACATTTTTAAAAAACTTCAATTATTACGGAGGTTTAGGTTAGTTTGAATTTAGTAATAAGTTTTTCACACTTTCCACAATTAGTTTTGTGTTTCCATTTTCTTTGATTTCAGCATCTATTTTTCTACAAGCATGCATTACAGTAGTATGATCTCTTTTTCCAAAATACTCTCCTATTTTTGAAAGTTGCATTTGAGCGATATCTCTACATAGATACATAGCGATTTGTCTTGGATATGCTAAATCATTAGAACGTTTTGATCCTTTTAAATCTTTTGGATTAATATTAAAATATTTTGCAACTACTTCTTGAATTACATCAGCAGATACTACCTTTTCTTTTTGAGAAACAATATCATTAATTGCTTTTTCTGCCATTTCTAAAGTTAAAGGACTATGAGTTAAAGAAGCTTGAGCAATCATTTTTTTTACGACACCCTCTAATTCTCTTATATTGGAATCAATTTTTGTTGCAATGTTAGAGAGAATCATATCATCAATAATAATATTATCTGATTGAGCTTTTTTTCTAAGAATAGCAAGACGAGTTTCATAATCTGGGTTTGAAATATCTGCTATTAATCCCCATTCAAAACGAGATTTTAAACGTTCTTCTAATAATTTAATTTCTTTTGGTGGACGGTCACTTGAAAGAATAATTTGTTTTCCACTTTCATGTAATGTATTAAAAGTATGGAAAAATTCTTCTTGTATACGTTCTTTTCCAGCAATAAACTGAATATCGTCAATTAGTAAAACATCTACATTACGATAGCAGTTTCTAAATTCTTCATTTGTGTTATCTTTAATAGCATTGATCAACTGATTGGTAAATTTTTCTGAGGTAACATATAAAATTTTAGAAGAATGGTCATGTTTTAAAATTTCATTACCAATTGCATGCATCAAATGAGTTTTTCCTAATCCTACTCCACCATATAAAAATAATGGATTATAAGATGTAGCAGGAGCTTCTGCTACGGCTAGTGCTGCTGCATGTGCAAAACGATTACTATTTCCAACAACAAAAGTATCAAAAGTGTACTTTGGATTTAAAAAGGAATTAGAATAACCAGCAATAGAACTAACAGAATCTGGCATTGCACTTTTTGGTTTTTCATTATTAGAAACATATCCAATTTCACGAACGGCAATATCACATTCAGAATTAGTAATGTATTTAAAAGTATTTAAAATTAAATCATAGTTACGATTCATAATAGAATCTCTTTGGAGATCAGAAGTAACCCCTAAAATATATGTGTTTCCTTCTCTTCCAATAATTTCTAAATTTTTTATCCAGGTATCATATGAAATTTTAGTCATTTCATCTTTTAGTAGTTTTTTTGCTTCATCTAGTAATTCTGATAATTCGTTTTGCATGTTTAATTCATTCCTTCCACAGGGATTTTTCTTTATATATAAACATTTGTAAAAAATAAAAAGCAAACTTATCCACATACTTATCCACAAATGTTGATAAGTATTTTTTATAAAATGGATAGTAGTTTTCTTTTGTATCGAAAATATATTTTAAAATTATTGCTCAATAATCATATCAAAAAAGAGAGAATTTAGTCAATACAAATGTGGAAAATTTTCAAAAAAATGTGGATAATTTTTAAAAAAAGCAATAATCCGTAGAAAAAAGAGCTTTTTTAAAAGTTCAAATGGACGTTAAACAATAAAAGAATATTAGGGAAATAGGAAATTAAAAAAAAATAGTTTACATATCTTGACAAACACAGAGTACATAGTATATAATAACAATACTTATTTTGAAAGTAAGAAAAAATAGATAGATAGCTTACGGAAATAAAGATTTAGGAGGTGCAAAATGAAAAGAACATTTCAACCAAAAAAAAGACAAGAACAAAAAGAACATGGCTTTATGAAAAGAATGAAGACAAGAGCTGGTAGAAACATAATAAAAGCGAGACGTGCAAAAGGAAGAAAAAAATTAAGTGCTTAATGATGATTGAGTCACATTTCATTGTGAATTGTGACTCTTTTTACGATAATAATAAAGAGAGTAGAAATGAAAAAAACTATTAAATTAAAGAAAAATTATGAATTCAAAAAAATATTAACAAAAGGAAAATACTATTCAGGGGACTACTTAGATGTATTTGTAAGAAAATCAAATTTTGATATCAATCGAATAGGGATTGCTATTGGCGTAAAAATTGCAAAAGCTGTAAAAAGGAATAGAATCAAAAGATTAATTTTAGAAAATTATCGATTATTAGAGGACAAGTTTAATAATGGTTATGATATTATCTTTCTATGGAAGAAGAAAAAAAATATTAAAGAGGCTACTTTTGAAAATATTAAACAGGATGTGATATCAATACTAGAAAGAATAGGAATGTTATCATGAGGGAAATATTTATTTTTTTGATTGATATATATAAAAAATACATATCAAAAATATTTCATGTATTTGGATTTAATTGCAAATATTATCCAACATGCTCAGAATATGCAAAACAGGCAATCCAGAAATATGGAGTAATAAAAGGTATAGTGTTAGGAATGAAAAGAATTTTAAAGTGTAATCCATTTTCAAAAGGTGGATATGACCCTTTAAAATAGAGTAAAGGAGAGAAAATATGATATCTTTTTTTGCCAATTTATTTGGTTATATTTTAAATTTTTTATATCAATCCATTCATAGCTATGGTCTTGCTATTATATTGTTTTCTATTGTTTTAAAAATTGTAATGTTACCAATATCAATTAAACAACAAAAAACAATGAAAAAATCCGCTAAGATTCAACAAAAAGTAAGAGAAATTCAAGATAAATATAAAAATAATCCTGAAAAGTTAAGTCAAGAGACAATGGATTTATATAAAAGAGAAAATATGAGTCCACTTAGTGGATGTTTAAGTGCAATTATACAAATAATATTATTACTTTCTGTATTTTTCCTTGTTAAAAGTCCATTAACATATATGAGTAAAGTAGAACCAGCAATTGTAGAACAATATACAAATGAAATAAAACAACAAGAAGAACATAAAAATGATCCATATCCAGAAATTACAATTATTAAAGAAAAGGGAAAAACAGATGAAAAAGTTAATATAAATATGGAATTTTTAGGATTAGATTTAAGCAGTGTCCCTTCTCAAAACTTCTCAGATTGGCGAGTTTATATTATTCCAATTTTATATGTATTAACTTCTTTTGTGTCAATGCAAATTACAACAGGTATAAAGAAAAAGAAGGAAGAGGGAATCTCTAATGAGATTGATGCAGTAGCACAAGCAAATAAAACGATGAGTTATATTATGCCAGTCATGAGTGTATCGATTGCAATCATTGCACCCCTAGGACTTGCCTTATATTGGTTAATTAATAATATTTTAATGATTATAGAAAGACTTATCTTAAATCGATTTTTAAAAGATGAGGAGGAGGCATAAATGGTAGAAGGAAAAATTTTCGAAGGAAGAACAACACGGAGAAGCGATAGATAAAGGATTGAAGGAATTAGGAATTTCAAAAGAAGAAGCAGAAATTAAAATATTAGAAAATGAAGATAAAAGAAGCTTTTTCAACATTTTAACACCAAGAGTAGTAAAAGTAGAAATTGTCAATAAAAAAATAATCAAAGACGATAAAATAAAAAGAAATAGAGAAGAAACGCAAAATATTGATTTTAATAAAGCAATTCAGAATATTGAAATATTTTTAGAAAAATGGACTAAAGTTATACCAAATCAAGAAATACATTATGAAATCAATCAAGAGCAAAATTATTTAAAAATAAATATAACAGGAGAAGATTTGAACTATTTAATAGGACATAGGGGAGAGGTATTAAATCAATTACAAATAATTTTATCTTCAATTGCAAGTAAAAATTTAGAATATAAAGTGAGAGTTATTTTAAATATTTGTGGATATAAAGAGAAGCGAGAAAAATCGCTAGAAGAGTTAGCAGAAAAACTTGAAAAAACCGTTATTAGAACAAAAAAAACAATTACACTAGAACCAATGACAGCATATGAAAGAAAAATTATTCACACTAAATTGCAAAATAGCAAAAAAGTAACAACAACAAGTATAGGAGAAGAACCCTATCGCAAAGTTGTTATATCATTAAAATAAGAAAATCGGAAGTCAAAGTTCGGATTGTATTAGTAAGAAAATATTCTTATTTATCAGCATCTGTATTTTGGCTTTTTATTTTTAAAAAGGAGAAATTATGAGTACAATAGTTGCAATATCTACGGCACCAGGCATTGGGGGGATTGGAATTATTAGAATGAGTGGAGAAGAAACTTATTCAATTTTACAAAAAATATTTCAACCAAAATATGAGACAAACCTTACGGAAGTAAGAGGTTACACGATAAAATATGGCTTTATAATAGAAAATAAAATAGTAATTGATGAAGTATTAGTTTCTTTTTTTAAGTCACCGAATAGTTATACAACAGAGGATTTGTGTGAAATTAATTCACATGGAGGTAATTTTATTGTAAAAAAGATATTAGAATTATGTCTAGAAAATGGAGCAACTCTTGCAGAACCAGGTGAATTCACAAAGAGAGCATTTTTAAATGGAAGGATTGATTTAGCACAAGCAGAGGCTGTTATTGATGTTATTTTAGCAAAAACACAAAAAGCGTCAAAAGCATCAATGAAACAATTAGAAGGAGGCTTATCAGAAGAAATTCAAAAAATAAGAGATATGTTAATGTCAATTATGGTAGAAGTGGAGGTTTCCATCGATTATCCAGAATATGATGTAGAAGAAGTAAGTAATCAAAAGGCAGAACTTATTTTAAAACAGGTAAAAAATGAATTAGAAAAACTAAAAAATAGTTTTGAAACGGGAAAAATGATTAAAGAAGGAATTAAAATTGCTTTAATAGGAAAGCCAAATGCAGGTAAATCATCTCTACTAAATACCATATTAAAGGAGGAAAGAGCAATTGTAACTGAAATTGAAGGAACAACAAGAGATATTATACAAGAATCAATTTCAATAAAAGGTATTCCAATTAATATTATTGATACTGCAGGGATTCGAGATGCAGATAATAAAGTAGAGCAAATAGGAATAGAACGTTCTAGAAAAAGTGCAGAAGAAGCAGATTTAATTATTGCTATATTTGATGCAAGTAGAGAATTTACAAAAGAAGATAGAGAAATTATAGAGATGCTTCAAAATAAGAAATCAATTATTGTTTTAAATAAAATAGATATTGCTAAAAATGATGCAAAACAAGAATTATTAAAAATAATTTTACCAGAAAATATAATAGAAATATCAATTAAAAATAAACAGGGAATTCACAAAATTTATGATAGAATTGAACAATTATTTCAATTAGATGAGATACAAGTAGATTATGAAACAACAATTACTAATGTTCGTCATAAAGATATAATTACAAAAGCAATTCAAATAACCAATAAGGCGATACAAACAAACAAACAAAATATGCCAATTGATATTACTGGATTAGAAATAAAAGAAATTATGGAAGAGCTCGGAAAGATAACAGGAGAATCTGTAAATGATGAAATTATAAAAGAAATCTTTTCAAAATTTTGTCTTGGAAAATAGCCACGAAAATAAGATATAAGACGTTTTTAGGTAAAAAGAATATAACTTTATATTAAAACGTAAAAACGTCTTATATCTAAAAATAAAAGCAAAAAACACATATATGCAAGATTATAAAAAATAAAAGGAAAAAATGATATTAAAAAATGTAAATATAATTATAAAACAGAAACAAAACAAACACAAACATATGTTTTTGTTTCACAAGAAACATAGAAAAAAGAGGGAAAAGAAAATGAGTTATATAGCAGGAGAATATGATATAGCAGTTATTGGAGCAGGACATGCAGGCTGTGAAGCAGCACTTGCAGCAGCAAGATTAGGAAAGAAAACAGTACTTTTTTCCATTAGTTTAGAAGCAATTGCTAATATGCCTTGTAATCCTAATATAGGAGGAACTTCAAAAGGACATTTAGTGAGAGAGATTGATGCCCTTGGGGGAGAAATGGGAAAAAATATAGACAAAACATTTATTCAAAATAGAATGTTAAATAAATCAAAAGGACCAGCAGTATATTCATTAAGAGCACAAGCGGATAGAAAAATGTATCATATAGAAATGAAACATACACTAGAAAAGCAGGAAAACTTATATCTAAAACAAGCAGAAATTACAAAAATTGAAATAAAAGATAATCATGTAGAAAGTGTAGAAACAAATATTGGTACAATTTATAAAACAAAAGCAGTTATATTAGCAACAGGAACATATCTAAAGGGAAAAATTTATATTGGAGAAAAAGCTTATGAAAGTGGACCAGATGGAGTATTTCCGGCAAATCAGCTTTCAGAATGTTTAAAGGGTATAGGCATAGAGTTAGTACGCTTTAAAACAGGAACACCAGCAAGAGTCAATAAAAAAACAATTGATTTTTCAAAAATGGAGATACAAAACGGAGACGAAGAAATAGAAATGTTTTCTTTTGAAAGTGAAATAAAAAAAATTAACCAAGTTCCTTGCTATTTAACTTATACAAATGAACAGACACATAAAATTATTCGAGAAAATTTGCATCGTTCACCACTATATGGAGGAAAGATAGAAGGAACAGGACCAAGATATTGTCCTTCAATTGAAGATAAAGTAGTAAGATTTGCAGATAAAGAAAGACATCAAGTGTTTATAGAACCAATGGGATTAAACACAGAGGAGATGTATGTACAAGGAATGAGCTCATCACTTCCAGAGGATGTACAAGTAGCAATGTATAGAACTATCCCAGGTTTAGAAAATGTAGAATTTACAAGACCTGCCTATGCTATTGAGTATGATTGCATTGAACCATCACAATTGAAATTATCGTTAGAGAGTAAAAGAATTAGTGGAATGTTTTTTGCTGGTCAAATTAATGGAACATCAGGATATGAAGAAGCTGCTGCTCAAGGGATTATAGCAGGAATTAATGCAGTAAGAAAATTAGAACAAAAAGAAGCCATCATATTAGATCGTTCACAAGCATATATAGGAGTGTTAATAGATGATATTGTAACCAAAAGTACTAATGAACCATATCGAATGATGACATCAAGAGCAGAATATCGATTATTATTAAGACAAGATAATGCAGACTTAAGATTAACAGAAATTGGACATGAAGTGGGACTGATAACAAAGCAAAGGTATGAAGCATTCTGTAAAAAGAGAGAGAATATTGAAAGAGAAATAGAAAGAGTAAAGAAAAAGACTATAAAGCCAACAAAAGAGGTAAATGAATTGTTAAGAAAATATAATTCATCTAACATAGAAATTGGAATTAAACTAGCAGACTTGGTTAAGAGGACAGAACTAAGCTATGAGAATCTTGCAGATATTGATGAAGAAAGAACACTATTATCAAAAGCAGAAATGCAAGAAGTAGGAATCCAAATAAAATATGAAGGATATATCAAATTACAAGCAGCACAAGTTGAAAAATTTAAAAAACTAGAAAAGAAAATATTATCACCTAATATAAATTATGATACGATTAAAGGGTTAAGCTTAGAAGCTAGACAAAAATTAAATAAATTTAAGCCAGTCTCCATTGGACAAGCATCTAGAATATCAGGAGTTTCACCAGCAGATATATCAGTATTATTAATTTATTTAGAGCAAAATAAAACAGCAAAATCCAAATAGGGGGAAATATGAAAAAAGAAGAATGGAAAAAGCAATTAGAAAAGCAAGCTTTAGAACTAGGAATTAGTCTAAAACAAGAGCAACTAGAAAAATTTTATTTATATATGAATTTGTTACAGGAATGGAATGAAAAGGTTAATTTGACAGCTATCACACAACCAAATGAGATATTGCAAAAGCATTTTATTGATTCACTTACTATTTTACCATATATAGCAACAGATGCAACTATTATCGATGTAGGAAGTGGAGCAGGTTTTCCAGGAATTCCTATTAAGATTGCGAAAGAAAATATAGAAGTAGTATTGTTAGACGCATTAAATAAGAGGATTAATTTTTTAAATGAAGTTATTAATCAACTGACTTTATCTAAGATTTCAACGCTTCATCAAAGAGCAGAAGAAGTAGGAAGAGATAAAAAACTAAGAGAATATTTTGATTATGCAGTATCAAGAGCTGTTGCACCACTATCTGTGCTAGTAGAATACTTATTACCAATGGTAAAAATAAACGGAAAATGTATTTGCATGAAAGGAAGTAAAGTAGAAGAAGAATTAAAAGAAAGTAAAAAAGCAATTGAAATATTAGGAGGAGAAATAGAAAAAGTACAAGAATTTGCATTGCCAAATTCAGACATAAAAAGAAGTATCATCATTATAAGAAAAAAAGAAAAAATTCCAGAGAAATACCCAAGAAAAGCAGGAACTCCTAGTAAAGAACCAATTCAATAGAAGGAAGAGAAAAATAGAAGCCAAAAATAGAAAATATTTTGAAAATTCATTGACATATCAGTCATATTTATATATGATTAATATGTCGAATTTTTTATTAGATAGGGAAAAGTAAATCTTTGTATATAATAGCAACTACTTATAGCAATACATGAAAGGGTAGAGCATGAAAAACCAGTTATAGAGCTAATTTCCTTATATAATAAAATTATGATATAATAGTGCAAAAAACAGTTTTTAAAAAACAGTTAATTTGTAGTTAAATGGAGGGATAGCTTTGGGAAAAATAATAGCAATAGCAAATCAAAAAGGAGGAGTTGGAAAAACTACTACAGCAGTCACATTAAGTAGCTTATTGGCAAAAAAAGGGAAAAAGGTAATTCTAATTGATGCAGACCCACAAGGCAATGCAACAAGTGGAGTAGGAGTACAACAAAAAACAGAAAAATCAATATATCAATTATTAGTTGAAGAGGTAACAATAGAAGAAACGTTAATACAAACTAATATTAATCAATTGAAGGTATGCCCATCAAATATTAATTTGGCAGGTGCTGAAGTAGAACTAGTATCAATGATTTCGAGGGAACAAAGATTAAAAGAGAAACTAGAAGGAATAAAAAATGAACAGGATTATATTATTATTGATTGTCCTCCATCTTTAGGACTTATTACCTTAAATGCATTTACTGCAGCTGACAGCGTGCTAATTCCTATTCAATGTGAATATTATGCATTAGAAGGATTAGGACAATTGATTAACACAATTAACCTTGTAAAAAAGCATTTAAATAGAGATTTAGAAATAGAAGGAGCGCTTCTTACCATGTATGATGCAAGAACTAATTTATCAAATCAAGTGGTAACAGAAGTAGAAAAATATTTTGGCGACAAAGTATACAAAACAGTAATACCAAGAAATGTAAAGTTAAGTGAAGCACCAAGTTATGGAATGCCAATTACTGAGTATGATGCACGTTCAAAAGGTGCAAAAAGTTATGAAAAATTTGTAAAAGAGTTTTTAAAAAAGCAATAATTGCCATAAAAACAAAAAAAGGAGGAAGAAAAAATGACTAAAAAAACAGGATTAGGGAAAGGTTTAGATGCACTATTTGCTAATAATATAGACATAGAAGAGACCTTAAAAGAAAATGAAACGATTGAAAAACTTAAAATAACGCAAGTAGAACCAAATCGCAATCAACCAAGAAAACATTTCGATGAAGAAGCGCTAGAAGAACTAGCAGAATCGATTAAACGATATGGTGTAATACAACCAATAATTGTAGTAAAAAAGGATAATTACTATGAGATAGTAGCAGGAGAAAGAAGATGGAGAGCTTCTAAAAAAGCAGGTTTGATAGAGATACCAGCTATTATAAGGGAAGGAAATGAAAGAACTAATAAAGAAATAGCGTTAATCGAAAATGTTCAAAGAGAAGATTTGAATGCTTATGAAAAGGCACTTGGTATAAAAGAATTGATGGAAGAGTATGAATTGACTCAGCAACAAGTATCAGAAATATTAGGAAAAAGTAGAAGTAGTATTGCTAATACTGTGCGAATTTTAAATTTAGATTCAAGAGTTATTGAAATGGTAAGACAAAATCAATTAACAGAAGGACATGCAAGAAGTTTATTAGGAATTGAAGATGGTGATAAACAATATCAAATGGCACTAAAATTATTAGAAACAGGTGAAAGTGTTAGAGAAATAGAAAAGAAAGTGCAGCAGAAAAAAAAGACCAAAAAGATGGATGAAAAATATGAAGCAATATATCGTGATATAGAAGATAGTTTTCAAGGATTTTTTGGAACGAAAGTAAAGTTAGAGGCAGGAAAGAAAAAAGGGAAGATTGTAAT
>CATLGL010000038.1 GCA_949935895.1 uncultured Clostridia bacterium | reverse complement strand
TCCAACCGAGTTGTTACACATTGCATGGATAAAATTGTTTTATGTGGTAATACTTTTTTTATAATTGTTTCAAAATCTTCCTCAAGTGTAAAGTAATTTTCTATCATATAAATACCTCTATTTTTCTTCTAACATTAATTTACGTACCAAGTTAATCAATTCATCTTCTGATGCTTGGTCATAATTATTATATAAAAAATAATCAAATATACTTCGTAAATGCTCATCGGTTGTAATTCTTTTATAATGCTCATCGATTTCTAAAAGTCTATCATGTTCGACTTGTGAAGATAATTTTCTTTGTCTGGTTTTATCCTTTGCTATTTCAATATCCTTAGGGAAAAAGTAAATAACACATAAATCAGGACAAACTTTTTTGAAATCAAAAATAGTATCATAATGTGATTCAAATACAATATTTTGGCAAGAATTAAGAGCTTCATAAGTATAGGCATATGTATTCCCACATAAATCAAACTCAAAAGCAATTTTACCTTCGTCTCTTAAGTTCTGCAAATCCGTAGGAGTGACAAAAATTTTATCCTCACCATCTTTTTCACCAATACGAGGTTCACGTGTAGTAATAATTTTTACTTTTTCAAAGCCCAGTTTTTCAACCAATTTATCTTTATAATAAGACTTACCAACACCAGTTACACCAGCTAATGCAAGTAGCATAAAATACACCTCTGTAAGTTTCTATTTTTACTATTATACTGCTAATATATATAAAAGGCAACTACTTATTTAAATTAAAATCGTAATTATTAAAGTTGAGGATAATATTATAGGAAAAATACAGAAAAAAGAGGATAGATAAAAATTAGCTAGAATAGTATTGGAAATAAACTAAAGAAAATTCAGAAGAAACAGAAGTACAAAAAAATTCATAATTTTTTTACCATGTGAATACATATAATGTAACACAAGGTTAGGAGGATTTTTATGTTTTTTGTATTTAATAAACAAAAAATTATATCATATATGATAGCATTTGGAACCGTAGCAATATTATTTAGCGGAGCTAGTTTCTTTATGCCAAAAGAAGATACAATACAGACTTCTTCTAAAACAGCTAAACTATTACCAATCTATTCAGTAGATACAAAAGAGAAAAAAATATCGCTTACCATCAATTGTGCATGGAATGCTGATGACATTGATATTATATTAGATACATTAAGTAAATACAAAATACATGTAACTTTTTTTATGGTAGGAGATTGGGTAGATAAATATCCAGAAGCCGTAAAGAAAATTGCAGGGTCTGGGCATGAAATAGGAAACCATTCTAATACGCATCCTCATGTAAATAACCTAACCCTAGAAAAAAACGAGAGACAAATAAAAGAATGTGCAGATAAGATAGAAAAGCTTACAGGAAAAAGAAGCACTTTATACAGAGGTCCGTATGGAGAATACAATGATATTGTGATAACTGCAAGTAACAATCAAAATCATCAAACAATTCAGTGGTCGTTAGATACTTTAGATTACAAAGGACTAACGGAAACACAAATGTGGGATAGATTAAAAGATAAATTAAAACAAGGAGATATCATTTTAATGCATAATGGAACAAAGCATACAGCGGCTTCCCTAGATAAAATCATTTATAATATACAACAAAAAGGTTATGATATTGTTCCTGTTTCAGAACTTATTTACCAACAAAATGCAACCATTAACCAAAATGGAGTACAAAGTTTAGTAAAAAATTAGAATAACATCAATAATAAAGGATATACTATGTTGGAAAAGCGTTATTGCCATAGACTATAAATGGAAAGTTAGCATATATACAGTACAATAATACATAAGGTATAGTCTAAACATTAACACAAGAAGAAAAATACAAGGAGAAAAATCATGTCTTTTGTTGGGATTATATGCACTCAAAAACAAGAGGGAACTATAAAAAGAATAGTAAATGAAAATTTACCAAACGAAACTGTTATAATATTAAAACAAGACAATATTCAAAATTTCAAAAATATAGTATTTGATACAATAGCAATATTTTCAAACCTAATGGAGAAATTTCCACAAAAAGAAATTTTGATAAATATGATTGAAAAGGCTAATTATTTTGTTATGAATGCAGACGAACCCATTGATACTAATTTAATACAAAATGTAAAAGGAAATGCCATTACATATGGTTTTAACACGAAAAGTACAATTACTGCATCAAGTGTAAAGGAAGATGGTATTCTAATTTGTATACAAAGAAGAATCCAAAATCACTTTACAGAGGAACTAGAACCGCAAGAAATTTTAATTCCATTATCTTCTTACCAAATAAATGCAACTATTATGATGGGAATTGCTTCTATTTTACTAATTTATGGAATAAAACAAGTTATGATACCATAAAATGAAAAAATAATAGTATAAAAGATAATAGTAAAGAAATAAAAGAAAAAATAGAAAGAGAAATATTGTGTGAAATAAAGCCATTTATGAGGAATTATAAAAATTAAAGATTAAGAAAAAAATTAAAAAAATAATAAAAAATGGAAAAAATAAACTTTTTATGTAGACAAAACCAAAAAAAGGTAGTATAATAGTGCTATACGAATAAAAATATATTCTAAAATGAGTACATTATGAATAAGATACAATAGATAAGATTTAAAAATAAGTAGGGAGGAAAAAACAAAAATGAATATAAACTATGCGGATAATAACCATTTAGTACTAATGGGAAAAGTAACAAGTGAAAAGAGATTTAGTCACGAAATTTATGGCGAATGTTTTTACATATTTGATATGGAGGTACCACGTTTGAGTAATACATCAGACATTATACCTGTAACAGTATCGGAAAGACTAATTCCAGATGAAAAGTTAGTAATAGGAACTAACATCTTAATTAAAGGACAATTTAGATCTTATAATAGTTATGAGAATGAAAAAAACAAACTAATTCTAACTGTATTTGCTAAAGATATATTCTTTGGAGAAGAAGTGGAGGAGCAGCTTGAAAAAGAAGAAAACAAAGAAGCTATTTCTAATGAAGTGATTTTAACAGGATATATTTGTAAGAAACCAATTTATCGTCAAACACCATTTGGACGAGAGATTGCAGATTTATTACTTGCAGTGAATCGAGCTTATAATAAGTCAGATTATATTCCAGCAATTGCATGGGGAAGAACAGCAAGATTTTGCCAAAATATTGAAGTAGGAACAGAAGTAAAAGTGATAGGACGTGTTCAATCTAGAACTTATGAGAAGAAGTTTGAAGATGGAACATCACAAACCAAAGTAGCTTATGAAGTGTCAATTGCAAGTTTAGAAATTATAGAAGAAAAAGAAAAGTCTTCAGAAGAAGGAGAAGAAGAAGCAATATAATAAAAATATAAAAAAGTCAAGTAGAAAGGTCTACATGACTTTTTTTATTCTATAGAAAAAATTGAAAACTTTTGCATATATAACAAGATTTAGTGACCTATTTTGCAAAAGCAAAGTAAGTCGCATGTATTTTGAATATACTCTAAAGACTATCTAAGCGAAATGCCTTTCTTACATTGTATATACTTAAAATGGAGGATGCAATTTAGAATAGAAAAATACAAAATTTTATAAGTTAAAATTTTCTTAAAATATGCATGTTTATTAAATGGTGGATATAATTATAAATAGAAGAAAAGATTTACATAACACAAGAAAATTATTACATAAAGTTGACTTTTTTGGATTAATATAGTATAATATGAAATAAGTATGGCACTGACCATAAAAATAATACACTGTAGGATTTTCCTACAACTTGTATAGGAATCTGAATTTTTAGATTTGCTATATAGGGGTGTTTTAATATAGAAACTTTTAAAAATATTTTATTGAAAAAGGAGACCAAAAAATGACAAAAAAATTTAAAAAAACCACAACAATAGTAATGATGATGACAATGGTGATGACGCTCTTCACCAGCAACCTTCGGGTGCAGGCTGCAGCAATTTCTAGCAAGACGGCAACAACCATTCAGGTTGTTAATATGCTGGAAAAGTACTATAAAGTAGTACCTGAAAAAGACTCTTCTGCTACACAACAGAAGGAAGATGCTGAAGCGATAAGCTTCAACTCAGGTATCTTTAAAGTGCTGGCGGACAGGGCAAGCTGGGTTCAGATAAATCTGAATGGCAGTTTGACTGAGGGGACAGCGGCGGAGGTAAAGATTAGTAAGGAAGGGCTCCTTACATGTATCTTTACAACCCAGAACGGAGTTGTCTATGACGTATCCGCATGGGTAAAATATTATCGGTCAGGTGAAAAAAAAGAAGTTGAAATAACTTCTTCTACTTCAAAAGGTTCACTGAACGATTCGACAACGTCGAATAATTCAGTGCCAACGGCAACACCAGATTCGACTGAAAGCCCAGTGCCGAGCGAAAGCCCAGTGCCGAGCGAAAGCCCAGTGCCGAGCGAAAGCCCAGTGCCGAGCGAAAGCCCAGTGCCGAGCGAAAGCCCAGTGCCGAGCGAAAGCCCAGTGCCGAGCGAAAGCCCAGTGCCGACTGAAACTCCAGACGATCCTCCAGTAGATGACGACCCTGAAGATAAAGGGGACACGGAGGAGGATGTACAACCGGATGTGGTGCCGACTGAAAAGCCGGACGATCCTCCAGCCGATGACCCTGAAGATAAGGGTGATACGGAGGAGAATGTGCAGCCAACTGCTATCAACAACTGACATCACAAAAACGGGGGAAACGATGTTTCCCCTGTTTTGTATAATTTTTAAGTTAATTAAGTTTTAAAAATAGATAATGATTGTCTCTTTATGTAACAATTATGTTAGAAAAATGAAATTTGTAGTAAAAAGATGATTTTTTTCTGGAAAAAGGTAACATAAATGTTGACGAATGGAAAAAAATATTATATAATAAAAAGAGTAACAAATACAAAAGATAAAAATATAAAAAGTAACTGTTTGGGAGGTTAACTATGAATAAGAAAATCAAAAACATAGTTGTTTTTTTAATCACAGCAATTATGCTATTTGGTGCTGTTCAGCTAAGTGCACTTGCAGCAGATACTACAGCGCCTACCCTTTCATTTTATACCTCTGCTGGAGAGATTGTAAAATCATCCGAAGTAGGTATTTATGTTGATGATGCAAATGGGGTAGCAGAAATTCGATATTATTGGGATTATGATAAAGGAGGAGCAACAGAACAACTTCTTTCTTATCAATCAGCCCCAATTAAACGAAAAAGGGTTAATATACAAGCACCTAGTACCCCAGGGGTACATATATTAATGGTGCGTGTTATTGGTACCATGGGAAATACTACAGAATGGGTAAGAAAACCATATTATGTAGTAGATTCATTAAGTGCAACCAAAGATACCACAGCCCCTACTTTTATATTATCGAATGAACAAGAGTTACCAAGGAATAATACAGAAGTAGAATTAAATCGAACAATTAAAGTAAAAGCTGTAGACCAAGGTACACCATCTACAGGAATTTATTTTGTAGGATATAGATGGGTACAAAATACAAGTGACACCAAAGAGTATGAAATCTTATGGCAAAAAGATACCATTACAACACAAGTACCAAATGTTGTAGGAACGTGGTATTTCCAATTTTATGCTTGGGATGCAACTTTAAATAAAGCAAATGTAATAACCTATCAATACAAAGTTGTTGATAGAATAGCACCAACACTAACCTTAAATGGACAAGCTAATATGGATATTCCATTAAACGGAACATTTAATGATCCAGGAGCAACCTTTAAGGATAATTATGATGCACAAAGAACTGTGTATTCAAGTGATACAGTTAATGTAAATAAAGCAGGAACCTATACATTAACTTATCAAGCAAGCGATGCTGCTGGAAATCAATCAAATAAAGTAACAAGATATGTAACGGTAGTAGCACCAGATGAGACCGTTGAATTTACCTTACCTACAAAAACTACCTATTTATATGGTGAAAGTTTAGATTTAACAGGAGCAAGCATTAAAGTAACATCTACAAGAGGAGTTGTATCTTATGTTACTCCAACTGCTAGCATGATACCTAACTTTACAACAACAACAGTTGGAAATCATTCAGTAGCATTTACTTATAATGGAAAATCAACTACCTATACTTATAAAGTAGATGATTATGTAAAATCAATAGAAATTGTGGAACCTGCAAAAACAGAATATGAATATAAAGAAGCAATTGATTTTAGAGGAAGTTCTGTTAAAAAGATAATGGCTTCTGGAGCAACAACTTTACCAGAAACCTTAAATGGAACAATTGCAACAGGATATGATGCAACAACATTAGGAGTTCAAACAATTACAGTTAATTATGCAGGAAAAACTGCTACTTTTTCTGTAACTGTAAAAGATACAACACCACCAGTTATTACCTTAGTAGGAGAAGAAGAAGTAACTGTTTCTTTAGGAACAACATATAAAGATGCAGGAGCAACAGCTACTGATATTTATGATACAGATAAAGGTTTAACAACACAAATTACAATTACAAGTAATAATGTAGATACAACGAGAACAGGAACATATACAGTAACATATACAGCAATAGACACTAACAAAAATTCAGTTACAAAATCAAGAACAGTGCATGTAGTGGATACAACAGCACCAGTTATTACAATAGATTCAAACAATACCTATACAATGGTAGTAAATACCAAAAAGCCAACCTTTTTAGCAACAGCAAATGATGCATACGAAGGTTCAGTTGATGTATCAATTACAGATGATATTGATGTAACAACAGTTGGTGAATATACAATTACCTTTACAGCAAAAGATTCATCAAATAATATTGCAACAGTAACAAAAAAATTCAATGTTATAAGAGATACATTAGAATTAACAGACTTTAATTATATAGTAGAAAACAAAGAATATAATACAAGTGCACAAGGAATTAGTGTAACAGCAAAAGATGGTATTACTGGTATTGGAACTATTAGTGTCATTTACAATGAAGTAGATGCAACTGGAAAAGTAATAAAAGAAAATGTAGGAGCACCAGTAAATGTAGGAAAATATCAAGCATTATTAAATGTAACAGAGGGAACACATTATAATGCTTTAGTAAATGAATTACTAGGAGTCTACGAAATTACTAAAAAAGCACAACCAAAACCAGACATTGTATATAATGATACTAGTGTTAAATTAACAGAAACTAAAGACTTAAATATTCAATTAAACAATGTACAACAAGAGGGTGGAACAATCACTTATACAAGTAGTGATCCATCTGTATTAAGTGTGGATGAAAATGGAAAGATTACATTACATAAAGCAGGAACTGCTAATATTACAGTAACTTTCGGAGAGACTGCAAATTACAGTCAAACTGTTAGTGATGTAGTAAGTATTACTGTATTACCAGGAGATTTAACAAAAGATAACTTTAACTATACATTAGAAAATAAAGAATATAATACAAATGCGCAAGGAGTAAGTGTAACAGCAAAAGATGGTATTACAGAATTTGGAACTATTGAAGTAACCTATAATGAAGTAGATGAAAATGGCAATGTAATAAGACCTGTTAATGGAGCACCAGTAAATGTAGGAAGATATCAAGTAGTATTAAATGTAACAGGTGGAGCAAACTATGCAGCATTAACAAATGTTGTATTAGGAAATTATGAGATTACTAAAAAAGCACAACCAAAACCATTATTAACTAGCAACAAAACTACTGCAACAATGACAAAAGAAGCACCAGTATTAACATTAAGCAACAAAACAGCAGTACAAGAAGGAGGAGAAGTTACATATATAAGTAGTAATCCAAGTGTATTAACAGTAGACGAAAATGGAATTATTACCTTAGTAGGAGAAGGAGAAGCAACTATTACTGTGACTTTTGGAGAGACTGCAAATTACAGTAAAGCTATTAGTGATGAAATTAAAATAGTTGTTTCTAAAAATACATTAGTAAAAGAAAACTTTAACTATGTATTAGAAAATAAAGAATATAATACCCAAGCACAAGGAATTAGTGTGACAGCAAAAGATGGTATTACAGAATTTGGAACCATTGAAGTAATTTATAATGAAGTAGATGAAAACGGACAAGTAATAAAAGAAAATATAGGAACACCAACAAATGTAGGAAAATATCAAGTGGTATTAAATGTAACAGGAGGAACAAACTATGCAGCATTAACAAATGTTGTATTAGGAAATTACGAAATTACCAAAAAACCACAAGTGACACCACAAGTAAGTTTAGATAAGCAAACTGTAAAAATGACAGAAAACTCACCAGTATTAACTGTAGAAAATGTACCTGCTGAAAATGGAAAAGTTACTTATACAAGTAGTAATACAGCTGTACTAACAGTAGATGAGAATGGAGTAATTACCTTAGTAGGAGAAGGAGCAGCAACCATTACAGTAACATTTGGAGAGACTGATAATTATAGTAGTACTTCTGCTACTACACAAACAATCACTGTAACAAGAGATGTATTAGTAGTAGGAGAAGGTGGAAGCTTTAACTATACATTAGAAGATAAAGAATATAATACAAGTGCACAAGGAGTAAGTGTAACAGCAAAAGATGGTATTACAGGATTTGGAACAATTGAAGTTATTTATAATGAAATAGATGAAAATGGACAAGTAATAAAATCTAATGTAGGAACACCAGTAAATGTAGGAAAATACCAAGTAGTATTAAATGTAACAGGAGGAACAAATTATGCAGCATTAACAAATGTTGTATTAGGAAATTATGAGATTACTCCAAAAGCACAAGTGACACCACAAGTAAGTTTAGATAAACAAAGTGTAAAAATGACAGAAAACTCACCAGTATTAACCATAGAAAATGCACCTGCTGAAAATGCAAATATTAGCTATGTAAGTAGCAATGAAGCAGTATTAACAGTGGACAAAAATGGAGTAATTACCTTAGTGGGAGAAGGAACAGCAACTATTACAGTAACATTTGAAGCTACTAACAATTATAGTAGCACCTCTGTTACAACACAAACCATTACAGTATCAAGAGATACATTAGTAAAAGAAGATTTTGATTATATACTACAAAATGTAGCATATACAGGATTACCACAAGGAATTAGTGTAACACCAAAAACAGGAATTAAAGTAGAAGAGTCTGAAATTCATATAACATATAATAAACTATTAAGTGGTACAGATGTTATAGAAGAAAATTTATCTGGAATTCCTGTTAATATGGGAACATATCAAGTAGTTTTAAGTGTTGATCAAGGAAAATATTATAATGAATTAACAAATGTTGTATTAGGAAGTTATGAAATTACAGCAAAAGCACAAGTAAAACCAATTGTAACAATTGATAAACAAGATGTAAAAATGACAGAGAGTGCACCAGTGCTTAACTTAACCAATACACCTGCTGAAAATGGAGCAATTACATATACAAGTAGTAATCCAGCAGTATTAACAATAGATGAAAATGGAAACATTACTTTAGTAGGACAAGGTAGTGCAGAGATTACTGTAACATTTGGACAAACTGAAAACCATAGTGCAACTGTAAGTGATCCAATTACAGTAACAGTAAGAAGAGATACATTAGTAAAAGAAGATTTTGATTATACTATTAGTGATAAAGAATATAATACACTTCCACAAGGAATTAGTGTAACACCAAAAACAGGTATTACAGGACATGGAACTATTCATGTAATTTATAATAAAGTAGAAATTATAGATGGAGTAGCAACAGTTATTCCTCAAACAGAAGCACCTACAGAGGTAGGAAAATATCAGGTTATTTTAAGTGTTGATCAAGGAGTTAACTACAATGCTTTAACAAATATTGTACTAGGAGTATACAATATTACCAAAAAACCACAAGTAGTACCAGCAGTAACCATAGATCCAGAAAATGTAAAAATGACAGAAGCAGCACCAATTATTATTGTAGGTAATAAGCAAGACATAAAAGAAAATGGAGCAATTACATATACAAGTAGTAATCCAGATGTATTAACAATTGCAACAAATGGAGTAATTACCTTAGTAGGAGAAGGAACAGCTAATATTACAGTAACTTATGGAGAAACAAAAAATTATAGTCAAACATTAAGTCAAGCAATTACAGTAACAGTAACAAGAGATAACTTAGAAACAACAGATTTTGATTATACATTAGAAAATAAACAATATAATACTCAAGTACAAGGAATTAGTGTAACACCAAAAGCAGGAGTAACAGAATTTGGAACATTAACTGTTACTTATAATAAAGTAGATACTAATGGAAGTACTATATTAGAAAGAAATGTAACTCCAATAGAAGTAGGAAAATATCAAGTAGTATTAAACGTAACAGGTGGAACAAATTATGTAGCATTAACAAATGTTGTATTAGGAACATATGATATTACCCAAAAACCACAAGAAACACCACAAGTAAGTTTAGATAAACAAAATGTAAAAATGACAGAAATACCACCAGTATTAACTGTAGCAAATACACCTGCTGAAAATGCAGATATTAGCTATGTAAGTAGCAATGAATCAGTATTAACAGTAGATGCAAATGGAGTAATTACACTAGTAGGACAAGGAACAGCAACCATTACAGTAACATTTGGAGATACTAAAAACTATAGTAGTAGTTCTACTACAACACAAATAATTACAGTATCAAGAGATAATTTAGTAAAAGAAAATTTCGATTATACAGTTGAAGACAAAGAATATAATACACTTCCACAAGGAGTTAGTGTAACACCAAAAACAGGAATTAAAGTAGAAGCCTCTGAAATACATGTAAAATATAATGTATTAGATAGTGATGGAATTGCAGTAGATACTTTAACACAAGCACCAACCAATTATGGAAGATATGAAGTTATTTTAAGTGTTGATGAAGGAAAATATTACCATGCTTTAGGAGATACTTCTTTAGGAATTTATGAAATTACTAAAAAAGTACAAGCAAAACCAGAGGTAACTATCAAACCTACAACAGTAAAAATGACTAGTGCAGTACCAGAAATTACAATAGCAAATACACCTGCTGAAAATGGAAATGTTACTATTTCAAGTAGTAACCCAAATGTTATTGCTGTTAATGAAAATGGAACTATTACATTAGTAGGAAAAGGAAAAACTATCATTACAGTAACTTTTGGAGAAACAGGAAATTATAAAGCACAAACAAGTGATGGAATTGAAGTAGAAGTAATAAAAGACGACTTAAAAGTAGAAGATTTCAATTATACGATTGAAAATAAACAATATACAGGTACTCCAAGAGAAATTGAAATCGTTGAAAATGATACAATTAAAGCATTTGGAAATGGAGCAATTGGAGCAAAACAGGTAACTTATAACAAGTTAGATGCAGAAGGAAAAAATGTAGTAGAAGAAAATGTAACACCAATTAACATAGGAAAATACCAAGTAGTATTAAGTGTTGATGAAGGAACTCATTATAATGTGCTATCTGCTACTATATTAGGAAATTTTGAAATTACCTCAAAGGCGTTAGAAGAAGATGACATCGTAGCAGGAACAGTAACATTACCAACAACAGAAGTGACATATGGTGATAAAGTAGAAATTACAAAAGATGCTGTAAGTAATGTAACTCTAAACGATAACCAAGTTCCTTATGAAGTAGTAGGAATTAAATATGTACCAGTAGGAGCAACACAAGGAACAGCTTCTAGTGTAGCACCAACAAATGCAGGTACTTATAAAGTAGTAGTAACTGTAGCAATTGCAAACCATAGCGGAGCAAGAGAAATTGAATCTGGTGCTTATACAATAAAACCAAGACCAATAACAGTAACAATAGATAATAAAACAAGTGATTATGGAGAAGATATTGTAACATTAACTTCATCAGTAACAACAGGAAGCATAGTAGGAGAAGATGATTTAGGAATCACATTAAATACAACAGCAACAAGTACATCAAATGCAGGAAAATATCCAATAACAGGAACAGCAAGCAATACAAACTATGCAGTAACCTTTGTAGATGGAAAATATGAAGTAACAGCAAGAAAAGTAACAGTAACAATAGATAATAAAACAAGTAGTTATGGAGATAACATTGTAACATTAACTTCATCAGTAACAGTAGGAACTGTAATAGGAAATGATGATTTAGGACTAAGCCTAAATACAACAGCAACAAATACATCAAATGCAGGAAAATATCCAATAACAGGAACAGCAAGCAATACAAACTATGCAGTAACCTTTGTAGATGGAGAATATGAAGTAACAGCAAGAGAAGTAACAGTAACAATAGATGATAAAACAAGTAGTTATGGAGATAACATTGTAACATTAACTTCATCAGTAA
>CATLGL010000037.1 GCA_949935895.1 uncultured Clostridia bacterium | reverse complement strand
GGGGTGAAAGCATGATTAAAATATATAATTCAGAAGTAGAAACAAATCAATTAAAAGTAGTAAACAGAATTGAAAAAGGGTGTTGGATTAATATGATAAATCCAACTGAGCACGAAATAAAAGAAGTGTGTAAAAAAACAAAAATGGGAGAGGATTTTATAAAATATGCTCTAGACTATGAAGAAAAAGCTAGAATTGACGAAGAGGATGATGGAACCATTCTTTTTATTGTAGATGTACCAATCATCGAAAAAGAAAAAGAATCGGAAATATACACAACAATGCCACTTGGAATGATTGTAGTAAGAGACGACTACTTTATAACTGTTTCATTAAAAAGAAACCTCGTAATTGAACATTTTGAAAAAAAGAAAGTAAAAGGGTTTACAACTTATAAAAAAAGTAGATTTCTATTTCAAATTATGCTTATGAATGCCTCATTATATTTAACATATTTAAAAAGAATTAACAAAGAAACAGAAATTGCAGAAAATATTTTAAAAAGTTCAATGAAAAATAGAGAATTGTTAAAATTGTTAAGTTTAGAGAAGAGTTTAGTATATTTTACTACTTCATTAAAATCCAATGAACTTGTAATGGAAAAAACATTACGAGGAAAAATTTTAAAACTATATGAAGAAGATGAAGACATATTAGAAGATGCCATTGTAGAAAATAAACAAGCCATTGAAATGAGTGGAATCTATAGAGATATCTTAAATGGAACTATGGATGCATATGCATCTATCATTTCTAATAATTTAAATGGAGTTATGAAATTTTTAACATCAATAACCATTATTCTTGCAATACCAACACTCATTGCTAGCTTATGGGGAATGAATGTAACTGTTCCATTACAAAATCATCCGTATGGATTTATTATATTATCTAGTATTTGTGTATTAGTTACGATTATTGCAATTTTAATGTTAAAAAGACGAGATTTATTAGATTAGGAAGTAGATTTAAAAAAAAGAGAATAAAAAATAAAAAAATAACCAATAATAAAGTAGAAAAAAGATAAAAAACATAAAAACAGGAGGGAAAAATGAAAGTTATAGATAGAATCGCACTAGTATTGGTTATTATAGGAGCCATTAACTGGGGATTAATTGGTATTTTCAATTTTAATTTAGTAGAATTGATATTCGGAAACATGACAATTATTGCAAGAGTCGTTTATGCATTAGTAGGAATATCAGGATTATGGGCTATTAAATTGTTATTTGATAGAGACTAAGGTGGGAACAACCCATCTTTTTTTCTACTTATAAACCATTGCGAAATAAATAAAAAACATGTATAATAGATAAGTAAAAATAAGGAGGAGTAAAGATGTTAGTTGCAAATGGAGTAACCATACGTTTTGGAAAAAGAGTATTATTTGAAGATGTTAATATACGTTTCGGAAAAGGAAATTGCTATGGAATTATAGGAGCAAATGGAGCAGGAAAATCAACATTTTTAAAAGTACTATCTGGTGAAATAGAGCCAAGTAAGGGAGAAGTAACAAAAGAATCAACAGAAAGAATATCTGTATTAAAACAAGACCACTTTGCTTATGAAGAAGAAAAAGTTATTGATACTGTTATTATGGGAAATAGTGAATTATATAAAATCATGAAGCAAAAAGATGCTATTTATGCTAAACCAGACTTTAATGAGGAGGATGGTATGAAAGCAGCAAAGTTAGAAGAACGTTTTGCAGAATTAGATGGATGGAATGCAGAAGCTGATGCTGCAGTACTATTAAATGATTTAGGGATTAGTATTGAAAAACATAATAAATATATGAAGGAAATAGAAGCAAGAGAAAAAGTAAAAGTGTTATTAGCACAAAGCTTATTTGGGAATCCAGATATTTTGTTATTAGATGAGCCAACAAACGACCTAGATTTAAAAAGTATTGACTGGTTACAAGAATTTTTAATTAACTTTGAAAATACTGTTATTGTTGTATCGCATGACCGTTATTTTTTAAACAAGGTATGTACACACACAGCAGATGTTGATTTTGGAAAAATAACCATTTATCCAGGAAATTACGATTTCTGGTATGAATCAAGCCAACTTGCTTTAAAACAAGCAAAAGAAGCCAATAAAAAGAAGGAAGAAAAAATAAAAGAATTGCAAGACTTTATCGCAAGATTTAGTGCAAATGCTTCTAAATCTAAACAGGCAACTTCAAGAAAAAAATCATTAGAAAAAATTGAATTAGAAGAAATAAAACCATCCAATCGTCGATATCCGTATGTTGATTTTAAACAAGATAGGGAACCAGGCAAGGAAATTTTACAAGTAAAAAATATTTCAAAAACAATTGATGGTGAAAAAATCTTAGACAATATTTCATTTACAGTAAAGCCAGGAGACAAAATTGCATTTTTAGCGGATAATGAAAATGCAAAAACAGTTTTATTTCAAATTATTGCAGGAGAAATGGAGCCAGATGCAGGAGAAATTATATGGGGTACCACAATTACAAATAACTATTTCCCAAAAGATAATAACTACTTATTTGAGGGAGACTTGAATTTAGTAGAATGGTTAAGAGGTTATTCAAAAGATCCAGATGAAACATTTGTAAGAGGGTTTTTAGGAAGAATGCTATTTTCAGGAGAAGAGGCATTAAAAAAAGTAAATGTACTATCAGGAGGAGAAAAAGTCAGATGTGTACTATCAAAAATAATGTTATCTGGCGCAAACTTTTTAATATTTGATGAACCAACCAACCATTTAGACATGGAAAGTATTACCTCTGTGAATGAAGGAATGAAAAATTTTAAAGGAAATATACTATTTACTTCTCATGACCATCAATTAACACAAACAGTAGCAAATCGAATTATCGATATTAAACAAGATAAAATAATTGATAGAGAAATAACTTATAATGAATACCTAGGAATAGAATAAAACTAAAAAAGGAGAAAAACCATGGACAAAATTATTGTAACAATTGCACATGAATTAAATGTAAAACAAACACAAGTAGAAGCAACAATAAAACTAATCGATGAAGGAAATACCATTCCATTTATTGCACGTTACCGTAAAGAAGCAACAGGAGGGCTTTCAGATGAAACCTTAAGAGCTTTAGGAGAAAGACTTACTTATTTACGAAATTTAGAAACGAGAAAAGAAGAAGTAACAAAATCAATTCAAGCACAAGGAAAATTAACAGAAGAAATTGTAAACGATTTAGAAAATGCAATAACTCTTGCGGAAGTAGAAGATATTTATAGACCATATAAACAAAAGAAAAGAACAAGAGCGACAATCGCAAAAGAAAAAGGATTAGAGCCATTAAGTGAGATTATAATCAAGCAAGAAGAAAAACAAGACCTTATAGAAATAGCGAAACAATATGTAAATGAAGAAAAACAAGTTAATACACCAGAAGAGGCAATTCAAGGGGCATTAGATATTATTGCAGAAAATATATCAGATGACCCCAATTATAGAAAACAAATCAAGCGAATTTGTTATCGAGAAGCTGTATTAGAAACTAAAGCCAGTAAACCAGAAGAAAAATCTAATTACGAGATGTATTATGAATTTAATGAAAATGTAAATCGTATTCCAAGTCATCGAATTTTAGCTATCAACAGAGGAGAAAAAGAAGAATTCTTAAAAGTAAAAATACAAAAATCAGAAGACAAAATAATAAACTTACTAGAAAACAGAATTATAAAAGGACAAAATCAATATACTTCTTATTTGAAAGAATGCATTTTAGACAGTTGGAAAAGACTTATAGAACCATCTATTGACCGTGAAATCCGTAGTGATTTAACCGAAAAGGCAGAGGAACAAGCAATTAAAGTATTTGGAAAAAATGCAAAACAACTACTTCTTGGAGCACCATTAAAAGGCCTAACAGTTATGGGATTTGACCCAGCTTATCGAACAGGATGTAAAATAGCAGTTATCGATGAAACTGGAAAACTGTTAGATACAGTAACAGTATATCCAACCGAGCCACAAAACGATGTAACAGGGGCGGAGAAAACACTAATTGCACTTATAAAAAAGCACAATATTGATATGATAGCTATTGGAAATGGAACAGCATCAAGAGAATCTGAAATATTTGTAGCAAACTTAATAAAAAAAGCAGAACATACTGTCCATTATACTATTGTATCTGAAGCAGGTGCCAGTGTATATTCAGCATCAAAATTGGCAACACAGGAATATCCAGACATTAATGTATCTTTAAGAGGAGCTATTTCCATAGCAAGAAGACTACAAGATCCATTAGCAGAGCTTGTTAAAATTGATCCAAAAGCAATACGGAGTAGGACAATATCAACATGATGTAAATCAAAAACGATTAGAAGAAAGTCTAACAGGAGTAGTAGAGGATGCAGTAAACAAAGTAGGAGTAGATGTTAATACTGCAACACCAGCATTACTTTCCTATGTATCTGGACTAAATAGTACGATTAGCAAGAACATTGTTCAATATCGTGATGAAAACGGAAAGATAAAAAATAGAAAGGATTTATTAAAAGTACCAAAACTAGGAAAAGTAGCCTTTACTCAATGTGCAGGATTTTTGCGTATCTATGATGGAAATAATCCATTAGAAATTACAGCAGTTCATCCAGAAAGTTATGAAAAGGCAGAAATATTATTAAAACAAATAGGATATGAACCACAAGATATTTTAGACAAAGAAAAACTAATACAAATAAAAACAAAATTAAAAGAAATGAATATTGAAAAAACAGCAAAAGATATAGAGATAGGAGAAATGACTCTTTCAGATATTATAGAAGAATTAACCAAACCTGGAAGAGACCCACGTGAAGACATGCCAAAACCAATCTTAAGGAAGGATGTTTTAACATTAGAAGACCTAACCGAAGGAATGCTTCTAACAGGAACAGTAAGAAATGTTATTGATTTTGGGGCATTCGTAGATATTGGAGTAAAACATGATGGCTTAGTACATATTTCTGAAATGAGTGAAGCTTTTGTAAAGAATCCATCAGACATTGTATCTGTAGGAGATATTGTAAAAGTAAAAGTAATTGGAATAGATAAAGAAAGACAAAAAGTAAAATTAAGTATGAAAATACAGTAAAAAAGCCGATACAGTGTATCAGCTTTTTTTATAATAGTTTCAAAAATCTAAAAATAGAAGAAATACTTGATTATATAAAAGCATATATCTAAAAAAATTAATTTTTGGCAGTCATCAATTTTGCGTTTTGGAAAAATTCAATTAACTTAAACTTAAAACTAATCGTAGCATCTTCTTTATTAGAAACTAAAGTAAATTCTTCATCAGACAAATCTTGCTTCATTATTTCTTTAGATTCATTTGGAACAATTCCAGAACTTACATCAACAAAACATAAAGGAGGAAACATGACACACCACCAATTCTGTCCCTTTGCTTCTCCAATTTCAATTCTTAAAGCATCATAATATCCGCTTGGCAAAGTAATATCCCCATATATTTTAGTAGGAAAAGAAAAATTTCCGATTTTAATATTAACATCATAATAATAGCCATTTTCATGAATAATATCTAAAGCAATTTGTTTAAACTCGCTAATATGAGTTTTTGCAAGCTCAATAGCAGCCTCTTTCGAAGTAGCCTCTTTAGCAATTGTATTCATATAAGCAAGAACACCGATCACGCACCTTTAATTTCAACTCTTGATCTAAAGTATCATCACTATTAGCAATAACATGTAAACGAAGAACACTATCTGAAATATGTTTTGAAACAGCATTTACATAAGAAAAAGCACTAACAAATATATATAAACATAATAAAATAAGTAACAAAATGGAATATTTTACTTTCCTATTACATAGAATAGTTAATAATGATTTCATAATAAAAACCTCCATATAAAAAATTAAGTGAAATTGTTAAAATATCTCTTTAAAAAAAGTATTAACCAAAATAAAGAAAATATACATATACATGAAAAATTATAAAAATTTGGTGTCGAAAAAAACTTTGTATTTATTGTGAAATATAATTGACATACAAATGTAATAATGGTAAAATTTACCAGTAAGAAAAAGCAAAAGAAAAGGTAGGGAAAGTCAATGAAGGAACAAAAAACTAAAATTAGAAAAGTATGTGGATTTTACACAAATGATTGGCATTTTACTACAATGATACTACCATATGTTCGAAACGAAATAAGTGCAAATAATGAAATTATTGCCATACTACAAAATAGTATCAAATCCAATATAAAAGAAATATTATCAAAAATGAATATAAAAGCTATACTAGAACAAAAAATTCTGCAAATTAATTGGGAAAAAACACAACCAATAAAATATCCGATTCTTAAAAACACATTATTACAAAAAGATGGACAAGACAAGGATATCAATATTTTGGTAAATGGAGATAAAGAATTTATTGAAAAAGTAAATCAAAATATTGAAAAAATTATACAAAATGAAAATGTAAAATCCAGAATAACCATTCTTAATTATTATGATATGACAAAGGATATAAATATACAAGATATCACAAGCCAGTATAATAATATTATCAATACAGCAGGGATACATTCAATAGAAAAAAATACACAAAAGGAAGCATAAGAGCCTTCTAAAAAATCCATAAAAGTAATTTTCGGTATAGGTTGACTATTCGATGAATATAGTATAAGATATAAAAAGATATAGAAGCAATCGAAGAATAAATAAAAAGGAAGTATGCTGATATGGATAAAAAATATGAGAAAATACAAGAAAGATTAAAACAATATAAACAAGAACATTTGCTAATTTGGTATGACAAAATGATAGAACAAAAAAGAGAAGAATTACTTAATCAAATATTAAAAATTGATTTTGAACAGATTAATCAATTATATAAGCAAACACAACAAAAAAAGGATTTCAAAGATTGTAAAATTGAACCATTATCCTACATAGATAAACAAAAATTATCAAAACAAGAAAAAGAGCAATACGAAAAAGATGGAATACAAGAAATTAAGGCAGGAAAATATGCTGTTGTTACAATGGCAGGAGGGCAAGGAACAAGATTACGGACATAACGGACCAAAAGGAACCTATGAACTAGAAGTAGGAGAAAAAAAGCCACTATTTACTTTACTTGCGCAAAATTTAATAGAAGCCAAAAAGAAATATAATGTAACAATACCATGGTACATCATGACAAGTAGAGAAAACAATTACAAAACAACGGATTTCTTTAAAAGACATAACTATTTTAAAATGGGAGAAGAAAATATCAAATTCTTTATTCAAAATGAACTACCAATGATTGATACGAAAGGAAAAATTTTAGTAGACGAAAAAGGACTTGTAAAACAAGCAGCAGATGGACATGGTGGAATTTTTGAAGCAATGAGAAAAGAAGGTATTATTCAAGACATGAAAAAAAGAGGAATTCAATGGATATTTATTGCAGGAGTTGATAATGTACTGGCCAAAATGGTAGACCCAATCTTAACAGGACTTGCCATTCAAAATGGATGTTTAGCAGCGGGAAAATCAGTTGTTAAAAATAATCCTAAAGAGCGAGTAGGTGTATTTTGTAAAAAAGATAATAAACCAAGTGTTATTGAATATACAGAAATAACAGATGAAATGGCAGAAGCAAGAGACGAAGAGGGAGAACTATTATATGGAGAATCTCACATTCTATGCAATTTATTTCATATAAAAGCAATTGAAGGAATTGCCCAAAACAAATTACCATATCATAGTGCTTTCAAAAAAGCAAAATATATTGATAAAAATGGAGTCATTGTAGTCCCAGAAGTACCAAATGCATATAAATTTGAAGCATTCATATTTGATGCTTTTGAAAAACTCGATAATATGGCAATTATGAGAGTAAAAAGAGAAGAAGAATTTGCACCAGTAAAAAATGCAGAAGGTGTAGATAGTCCAGAAACAGCAGCCAAATTATATTTAGATTATATAAAAAATAAGAAATAGAATATAAAAAAGACCAAATGGAAAATATCAACTTTGACATTTGGTTTTTTGTATTATACAATACCTATATAAAAGATGAGATAAGGAGGAAAAAAGATGGATTATAAAGAAAAATATGAAAGTTGGTGCCAAAATCCAGTTTTTGATGAAGAAACTAAAAAAGAATTAGAAAGTATAAAAGAAAAAGAAGAAGAAATCAAAGACCGATTTTATCAAGATTTAGAATTTGGAACAGGAGGATTAAGAGGAATTATTGGAAATGGAACAAACCGCATGAATCAATATACAGTAACAAAAGCAACACAAGGACTAGCCAACTACATTATACAAAAGGGAGTAAAAGAAAAAGGAGTAGCAATTAGTTATGATTCCAGAAATATGTCCAAAGAATTTAGCCAAAAAACAGCACTGTGCCTTAATGCTAATGGAATTAAAACCTATATATTTGAAAGTTTAAGACCAGTACCAGAACTATCCTTTGCAGTACGTAAATTAGGATGTACAGCAGGAATTATGATTACAGCAAGTCACAATCCGCCAAAATATAATGGATATAAAGTATACTGGGAGGATGGAGCACAAATTGTAGCACCAGTAGACAAACAAATTATTGAAAAAGTTAATGAAATTACTGATTTTTCCATGATAAAAACAATGGAAAAAGAAGAAGCTATCCAAAAAGGACTATACAAGGAAATAGGAAGTCAAATAGATGATGCCTATATGCAAGAACTAAAAAAACAATCAATTCATCCAGAAGTAATAAAACAAGTCCAAAAAGACTTAAAAATTGTGTATACACCATTACATGGGACAGGAAATGTACCAGTAACAAGAATTCTAAAGGAATTGGGATTTACTAACGTTTATGTAGTACCAGAACAAGAAAAACCAGATGGTAATTTCCCAACAGTTGATTATCCAAACCCAGAAGACGAAAAAGCATTTCAGTTAGCATTAGAACTTGCAAAAAAAGTAGATGCAGATATAGTACTTGCAACCGATCCAGATGCAGATAGACTAGGTGTATATGCTAAAGATTCAAATACAAAACAATACATGCCATTTACAGGAAATATGACGGGTATGTTAATTGCAGAATATATACTAAGCCAAAGGAAAGAAAAAGGAATATTACCTAAAAATGGCGCATTTATTAAAACTATTGTTTCTACTAACATGGCAGATGCTATTAGCAAAGAATATAATATGAAACTAATGGAGGTATTAACTGGTTTTAAATATATAGGAGAAAAGATAAGAGAATTTGAACAAACCAAGGAATATGAATATCAATTTGGATTTGAAGAAAGTTATGGATGTTTAGTAGGAACTCATGCAAGAGACAAGGATGCAATTATTGCAGTAATGATTCTTTGTGAGGCAACAGCGTTTTATAAAAAACAAGGATTAACATTATGGGATCAAATGATTAAGCTATATGAGAAATATGGCTATTATAAAGAAGGAATTAGTACTATAACAATGGAAGGTCAATCAGGAGCAGAAAAAATAAAAGAAATAATGGAAAAGTTAAGAAAAAATCCTCCAAAAACCTTCGGTAATTATCAAATAATAGAAATAAGAGATTATCAACAAAAAGAAATCAAAAATTTACAAACCAATCAAACTGCAAAAACCACATTACCTACTTCAAATGTATTATACTATGAACTAAAAGATAATAGTTGGTGTTGTGTACGTCCATCAGGAACAGAGCCAAAAATCAAATTTTATATGGGAATTAGAGCAAATTCAATAGAAGAGGCAAATGAAAAATTAAGTCAATTAAAACAAGCTGTATTACAAATAGTGCAAGCTTAAAATATGTAATATTACTACGGATATAGCAGATATACACTAAAAAAGAAGTACAAGATTTCAAGCTTGTACTTCTTTTTTCCATCCCTTAATATTACTTCTTGTAATAGCACCATATAAATTAGCACGAACATGAGGAATATCAATTTGCAGATTTTTAATCATTTGTTTCATATCTTCTCTTTTTGAAACACCATCCATAGGACAAGATTTTTGCATAACTTCCAAGTGATGCTTTTTGATGAACCTTCGAATTTCTTTTTCAGGAGTATAAATTAAAGGTCTAATCAAAGTCATATTAGAACGATCCATAAAACTAACAGGAGCAAAAGTAGAAATACTGCCTGTATAAAACAAATTTAGTAAAAATGTTTCTAATACATCTTCCTCGTTATGACCAAGAGCAATTTTATTACATCCTTCGCGAATAGCTGCTGTATTTAGAATACCACGACGAAGATTAGCACATAAAGAGCAAGGATTTTTTTCTTTTCGAATATCAAATACAATCTCTTTAATATAACTTTCTTCACAAAATAAAGGAATATTTACTTCTATACAAATATGCTCTAAAAAAGCACGATTAAAAAATTCAAAACCAGGGTCAACACTAATGGCAATAACATCAAATTTTTTAGGATAAAAACGTTGTAAAGCCTTTAAAGAATATAATAATGTAATAGAATCCTTTCCACCAGACAAACCAACAGCAATTTTATCTCCTTCTTCAATCATATGATAATCCTCAATTGCCCTACGTAAATAGCTTAATATTTTTTGCATAACAAACTCCTTATAATAAAAACATTATTCATTATTATACAAGGCAATTACATAAATTTCAATCAAAAGATTGAAATAAGCTTCAAAATATTATATACTTAAAATATATGTATCCATAGCTCAGCAGGATAGAGCAGTCGCCTCCTAAGCGACCGATGGGGGTTCGAGTCCCTCTGGGTATACCAGTAAAAATAAAAGAATAATGAAAAAGACTAAGAAAAATACTTAGTCTTGATAAATTTTTAAAGCATCTTCAACGACGTATTTAACACAAGAAACATTATCATTTTGTTCTACAACATCAAAAAGATAATGTTTCTTCTCATCTTGATAAACATCAATAGTAATATTACCAAGTTCTTGCATTGTAAAAGCCCCCTTTTATCTTTTGTTCTTAAAAAACTAAGAAATTCTAAGTGTAAAACTAGAAAATCAGTAGTTTTGCAACATAAAAACAATAGCATAATAGAAAGAAAAAGGAAATAAGTAGGGACAAAAGTGGAAAAGGCAACAAATCGTACAGCAGAAGTAAAATACTTACGTAGACATATGATTTGTCGCCTAGTTAAAATCTAAAAATAAAAGAATATTTATAAGTAAAGTGGAAAGAACAGATAAAAAAATAAAATAAAAAGTATAAAACGAATTGAAATAACGATAAAAGTAATTGTAAAACGAAGAAAGATGAAAAAAATAGAAAAATGTCGAAAATACTGTAACGAAATTTAAAAATAAGAATCATAATAATAGAGACTCTAAAACTAATAAAAACGAGGTTTAGTATTTCACCTCCCAAGAAATACAATCTCATCTCAGTAAAGGGTATTCAAAAGACATAAGAAATATGAAAAATGAATTCAAAAAATAATTTTATATAGCAATCTAAATAAGAGAGAAAAATCAATATAATTTAAATATAAAATTATCAAATTCATTTTTTGTATTTTCGTATGTCTTTATTATTTGACAAGTTATAAAAACAATAGTATAATTTCAAGAAAATAAGGAAACTAACCAATAAAATTTTAATCCTAAAGGTGAGAAAAAATGCAAGAACAAGAAAAATTTATGAAGGAAGCATTAAAAGAAGCGACAAAAGCATATAACAAATTAGAGGTACCAGTAGGTGCAGTTATTGTAAAAAATGGAAAGATTATTGCAAGAGCTCATAATCAAAAAGAACAAAAAAAGGACACAACAAAACATGCCGAGATATTAGCAATTAGTAAAGCAAGTAAGAAATTAGAAAGTTGGAGGCTCACAGATTGTGAAATGTATGTCACATTAGAACCATGTTCAATGTGTGCAGGCGCTTTAATCAACTCAAGAATAAAGAAAGTGTATATAGGCACCATGGATTCTAAAACAGGAGCATGTGGTTCAGTCTACAATTTATTAGAAGACTATACATTTAATCATAAAGTAGAAATTGAAACGGCAATTTTGCAAAAGGATTGTGAAGCACTATTAAAAAAATTTTTTAAAGAATTAAGAGAAAGTAAAAAAGTAGAATAAATATATGTATGGTTTACTTTTCTTTGTAAAGCCTTTTCTAGGGCTTGTTTGTACAATTCTAGCTGTTTTTTATATTTATTGATAATGTCTTCTTCCTTTTCAACAAAATCTGTTTTATAATCTACTAAAATTAATTCATTATTTTGGTTAATATAATATAAATCTATAATTCCTTGTACTAATTCTTCTGATATTTCACTGTTTTTTCTTTCATGATGATAAAAGATAGCTTGATAGACTATCTTTTTTTCTTCTTTGGTCAGTTCAAATTGGATGGTTGGTACAAATAATGGTGATAATTGCTCATGCTTGATTTCTTTATAATTAAACTCTGTTTCTATCGGTTTTAATCCTATGTTTTTTCTTATTTCGTTTTGAAAGGGAGTATATACTTTCCCTATATC
>CATLGL010000036.1 GCA_949935895.1 uncultured Clostridia bacterium | reverse complement strand
GTTTCTTCATTTTCTGAATGAATAACAGCAGAATGTCCTAATCCTCCAAATTCTAGTAACTGATCTGCTTTTTGTATTCCTTCTTCTTTACTGTCTACAATATAGTAAGTAAGAACTGGACTTAGTTTTTCTCTAGAAAATGGGAAATCTACTCCTACTCCCTCTTCATAAACTACTAACACTTTGGTATCTACTGGTACATCAATTCCAGCATTTTTAGCAATTGTATATGGGCTTTGTCCTGGAACAGTTCCATTTAAAGTATATCCTTTTTCTTTTATGAACATAGACTCTTTTAATTTTTCTTTTTCTTCTGGGTTAATAAAATAACAGCCTGCTTCTTTCATCAATTCTTCAAATCTTTCATGTATTTCTCTATCTACAATAGCTGCTTGTTCTGATGCACAAATCATTCCATTATCAAATGATTTTGACAATACTAAATCAGTAACTGAGGTTTTTAATTTTGCCGATTTATCGATATAGCATGGTACATTTCCAGGTCCTACACCAAGTGCTGGTTTACCACAAGAGTAGGCTGCTCTTACCATACCTGTTCCACCTGTTGCTAAAATTAAGTCAACATCTGGATGATTCATTAAATAATTTGTAGCTGTAATGGATGGCTCTTCAATCCACAAAATACAATCCTTTGGTGCGCCTGCCTCAATTGCTGCATCTCTTAAAATTTTTGCTGCTTCACTACTACATTTTTGTGCTGATGGATGGAAACCAAAAATGATAACATTTCTGGTTTTTGCTGAAATGATTGATTTAAACATTGTTGTTGATGTTGGATTTGTAACTGGTGTAACTCCTGCAATAATTCCTACTGGTTCTGCAATTTGAACATAACCTTCTTCTTCATTTTCAGAAATGACTCCTACTGTTTTATCATATTTAATGCTATGGTAGATATATTCTGTTGCAAACATGTTTTTTGTAATCTTGTCCTCATAAATACCACGACCAGTTTCTTCTACTGCCATTTTAGCTAATTTCATATGATTTTCAAGACCTGCCATTGACATTTTCTTTATAATATTATTAACCGTATCTTGATCTAGCTTCATATATTCTTTTGATGCTATTTTGGCACGTTCTACTAACTCATCAATCATTTGTTTAATTTTTTCATTTTCTTCTTGTGCAATTTCTCCCGACATAATCGTCCTCCTTTTTCTCTTTCGCATATTTTTTTATTTATTATATAATATGAAATAAATTTGTCAAGAAAAATTCCTCGCCTTTTTTTGTCATATTTTTTATTTACTCATCCTTTATGCTTTACCTTGTCAATAGTTTTCACTTTCCCTTGTTAAAAATCTATTGCTTTTTTCCTATTTATATTGCTTTTTCTCTATTGTTCATATAAAATATTTGAAAAGATGAAAAAGAAATTTGGTGATACAATGGATAAAGGTAATAAAAAAATTCGAACATTTCATAAAAAGCAAAAAACTCCTGCCAATGCTGTGACTTCTGGAAGGCTTCGTGCTTGTATGTTTTGCTTATTTGCTGTTTTGCTTTTTCTTATATTTCGTATTGGATTTTTGCAATTTGTACAGGGTGCAGAGTTAAAAGAAAAGGCATATAAACAACAAACTATCAATAAACTAATTAGTCCTAAAAGAGGAAATATTTTGGATTCTACTGGGAAAGTACTTGCTACTAGTGCTCAAGTAGATACTGTTTCGATTAATCCTACTAAAATAAAGGGAAAAACAGATAGAGAAACAAAAGAAAAAAAAGAAAAATTAGCAAAAGCCTTTTCTGAAATCTTTGAACTTGATTATGAAGAAACTCTTGCTAAAGTTACTAGTACTTCTTCTATACAGACGATTGCAAAAAAGGTAGAGCAGGATAAAATTGATAAACTAAAAACTTGGATGAAAGATAATAATATTTCTGTTGGTATCAATATTGATGAAGATACTAAACGTTACTATCCTTATAATAATTTAGCGGCTTATGTAATTGGCTTTTGTAATAGTGAAAACCAAGGTATTTATGGTGTTGAACGAAGTTATAATTCTTATTTAACAGGAACTCCTGGAAAAATTGTTACTTCAACAGATGTTTACAAAGATGAAATTTCAGATGAAAATGGTCAATATATTGAGGCAGAAAACGGTAATAATATTGTATTAACCATTGATGCCAATATTCAAGCTATTGCTGAAAAATATTTAAAAGAAGCAGTAGAACTCAATAATGCTCGTAATGGTAATGTTATTATTATGAAACCTTCTACTGGCGATATTTTAGCAATGGCTCAATATCCAGATTATGACTTAAATACTCCTTTTACACCAACCTCGTTATATTGGCAAGATAGGTGGGAATCTCTATCTTCTTCTGACAAAACAGAAATGTATCGTAACATTATGGTATCTAGTGGGTATGATCCTGGTTCTACTTTTAAACTAATCAATTCTGCGATTGCACTAGAGGAAGATATTACTGATACTGATGTAACAGATGATTTTAATTGTATTGGTTACGAAAATTTTGGAGAAACTAGAATTAATTGTTGGACAACTGGTGCACATGGAAAACAAACATTAAGGCAAGTATTAGAAAATTCATGCAACCCTGGTATGATGCAGCTTGGTGCTCGTGTTGGAGAAAGAACTTTTTACAAGTATTATGATGCCTTTGGTTTATTATCAAAAACAAAAGTTGGACTTCCAGATGAAATTAACAGCTATTTCCATAATCGAGATAAAATATGGTCTATTGAACTTGCTGCTATGTCCTTTGGGCAAGGAATAAAAGTGACTCCTTTACAGCTAATTTCTTCTATTTCTGCAATTGCTAATGATGGTATTTTAATGAAACCTAAAATTGTACAAAAAATTGTTAACTCTGAAACAAATGCTGTAACAGAAATTGAAACTGAACAAATTCGTCAAGTTATTTCTACTGAAACAGCTAGCAAAATGTTAGACATGATGGAATCTGTTGTAACAGATGGAACTGGTTCAAAGGGAAGTGTTTCTGGTTATTCTGTTGGTGGAAAAACAGGTACCTCCGAGCCCCCTGCTAATGAAGAAGAATTTGGATATGTTGCCTCCTTTGTTGCTGTTGCCCCTGCTCAAAACCCAGAAATTATCATTCTTGTTGCCATATATGACCCTCATGTAAAGAATTATCATGGTGGCCCTGTTTGTGGTCCTGTTATTTCAAAAATATTGTCAGAAGTATTACCATATTTAGGTATTTCTCCAGACAAAATTGATGTTGGCTCTACTTCTTCTAGTCAATTGATTACCATTCCAGATGTGGAAAATAAAACAGTAGCAGAGGCACAAAAAAATCTAACTAATGTAGGTCTTCGTTGCAATTTTACTATCAATGGTAATAAAAATGAGACATTAGTAACAAATCAGGTTCCAAAGGCTGGAACTCAGCTCCCAAGTAATTCTTTGGTTATGCTTTATACAGAAGAAAACAGTGTTAGAACCTCTACTAATGTTCCAAAATTAACTGGACTTACTGCTACACAGGCGGCAAATTCTTTAAAAGCTAAAAATCTAAATATTTCAATAGAAGGATCTGGTGTAGTAACAAGTCAAGAACCTACTGCTGGTACTTCTGTTGAACAAGGTAGTATTGTAAAAGTAATTTTAGATAATCCCCAATAAGAAAAAGTGGCTTCGCCACATGTATTGGTGCAATGGTCACAGCTTAAGGTAACTTAACCTTGTTACCTAGAAAAAACCAAATGGCTAGCAATTCATACTGAATTTGCTAGCCATTTTCGAGTTCTCTTTTTACATCAAGGAATTGTCTTTAAGATATTGCTTGACTTCCTCCTGTACTACAGAAAAACTTACCTCTCTCCAGCCAGAACGTTCCTGAAATCGATTCGTACATAAATCAATCTCGAACGATCCCAGTTCTGTTCCCTCCTTGTTTTTTGCCATATAAACGAGATGAAATCCATCTACTCTCCGTTCCATGACATAATGAGTTGTTTTGATTTTTCTTGGGTACTTGTAGAACTTTTCTACCATGGTTGATACCTTCTTTCTTTTTTGATTTCTTTATTATACCTTAATAATATCAATATGTCAATCTTTATTTCTTTCGTTCTTGCATTTTCATGGAAATTTTAGCAACTACTTTTTCTGGAGAAATTTTTGCCAAAAATCTTGCTATTTTTATTTTCATTCCTGGTAAAATTATTAGTTTCCCTTTTAACATTTTTTCAATTGCATACTGAGCAACATATTCACTTGAATGCCCTTTTAAATTAAATTTAACATTGGCTATTTTATTAAAGTTGGTATTAACAGGTCCTGGACACAATACACTTATTTTTACACGAGAGTGCTCTTTTTGTAACTCTTGATAAATACTCTGTGTTAATCTTACAATATAAGACTTGGTTGAATAATATGTTGCCATCAATGGTCCTGGCATAAAGCCTGCAATTGATGCTACATTTAAAATATAACCTTCATTTCTTTTTACCATATCCTTTAAGAATAGCTTTGTTAAAATATGCACTGCCTTTATATTGACATCTATCATTTTTAATTCTTTTTCTAAATCGGTGGTTATAAATTCTCCAAAATCTCCAAATCCAGCATTATTAACCAAAATATCAATTTTTCTATATTTTAATGTATCATATAAAGCTTTGCATGCCTGTTCACTTGCTAAATCAATACTAATAATTTCAACCTTGGTATTTAGCTCGTCTTTTAATTTACTTAAAGCTTCTCCATCTCTTGCAACTGCTATAATATCATATCCTAACTTAGACAATACTCTTGCCATATCTCTCCCAATTCCAGAAGACGCTCCTGTTACTAATGCTTTCATGCTCCCTCCTAACCTATTATTTATGAATTTTTCTCTCTGCTTTTATTTGTTCTAACGCTTTTGCTAATTGGTCTGGACAAGATGTTCCTCTATCTTTACATGGTGTTCCTTTTAGTTTTTCAATTACCTCATCAATTGTCATTCCTTCTACTAATTTACTAATTCCTTTTGTATTTCCTGCACAACCACCTATGATTGTTACTTTTTTTATGATATTTTGTTCTACTTCAATTATCATTTCTTGTGAGCAAGTTCCCTTTGTTTTATATCGGTATTCCATTTTAACCTCCTAACTGTATTTAATACATGCTATTTAAACTACTTTTAAATATTCCATATAAATTTTTGCACAACATTCGCAATCAAATTCTGCTCTATGAAATCCATCCTCTGTAATACCTATATGTTTTGCAATAGTTCCTAATTTATGATTTGGTAATTCTGGATATAGTTTTCTTCCAATTGGTACTGTATCTATTACCTTATTGTTTGAAAAGTGATATCCTGAATAATTTTGTATGAATTTATAGTCAAAATTAGCATTATGTGCCACTAATGTGCTGTCTCCAATAAAACGTATTAACTCTGGCATTACTTCTTCTATTTCTGGAGCATTTCGTACCATATCATTTGTAATTCCTGTTATTTTTGTTATATAATATGGTATTCGCACTTTTGGTCGAATTAACGTAGAAAATGTATCTATTTTTTGGTATCCTTCATATTTGATGGCACTTACCTCTATTAACTCATTGGCAAATGGCGATAAGCCTGTGGTTTCTACATCAATTGCTACAAATATATTTTCTTTTTCCTTCAATATCTTTCTCTCCATTTCTTATTTTCACACTATATTTACTATATCACATCATGGATGGATTGTAAATATTTTAATATTGGTATATAATGTTAAAGTAATTGTTAATGATAGAATATAATAGAACCATTTTAGAAATAAGAAATTCAATATGTGCAAAAATATGTTAATTTAAATAAAAAACTAAAAGGAGGAGTATTTAATGAAAAAGAACTATATTTATATTGGTATTGGAATATTGGTTGCAATTATTCTTGTTTTGAGTGGCTTGTTTTTTTTACTAAAACATCCAAAAATAACTTATTCTCCTATTATAGCAAGTGATGGAAGTTTTCAAATAAACTTTCCTTCCTCTATCACTTATCAAATGAACCAGAAAGAAAATAATGAATTTATACTAGATTTATATTCTGCAAAAGACGAAATGTTTTTATATGCTACTAAAATTGCAAAATCTCGTCAAATTGATTTACTTCAAATTGCGAATAATGATAAAGCAAATTACCAAAAAGATAAGGCAAATGTTCGTGAGGCTTCTGAAGTTATTTCTTCTAATGTTCAGAATTATAAAGTTTATGAATATCATTTTGTTTATACCGATTCTTCTTATGGAAAAGATTTTTATTCGAATGTTGTATGGTTCGAAACAAATAGTTATTTATATGTTCTTAATTTTGAAGTAGTAAAAGAAAATATAGACAAATTTCAAGATATTTTTCTCAATATTAAAAATTCTTTTATAGAATTATAGACTTTTTTATTTTTGTATAGTACAATAATTTTCAATTGATAATTGAATTAAAGGAGTTTTATATGTTTAAGAAATATGTCATAGTTTTTTTAATTTCAATGGTTCCTCTTATTGAATTAAGAGGCGCTGTTCCTGTTGGATTTAGTAATGCTTTTGGAGATGCTCTTCCTTTACTTCCCCTTTATATTACTTGTATTATTGGAAATATGCTTCCTGTTCCCTTTATTTTCTTTTTTGCAAGGAAGGTACTACAATGGGGAGCTGATAAAAAATTTATTGGTAAATTTTTTACTTGGTGTTTAGAAAAAGGGGAAAAAGGTCGGAAAAAAATTACAACAAACAGCAGGACGTGGTTTATATATCGCTTTATTTATCTTTGTTGGTATACCACTTCCAGGTACAGGTGCTTGGACAGGAACTCTTGCTGCTAGTTTTTTAGATATGGATTTTAAGAAAAGTGTTATTGCTATTGTTGCAGGTGTCATTCTTGCTGGTATTATTATGGGCTTAGCCTCTGCTGGCGTATTTGGTGCTCTTGGTGCATTTCTGAACTAATCCTTAGACTGTAAAAATATAAGTCTTGGAGGTCTGAACACCAACTTTTGTGTTAAGAAATTTTGGTTTTACTTGTATATTTAATAAATATGTGCTATGATGATTTTATCAAATTCCAAAGGAGGAGTATAAAATGGGTTGGATTATACTTGGTATTGTTGTTGTTTTACTAATTATTGTTATTAGTATGTATAATAATTTAGTAAGATTAAGACAAAAAGTTAAAAATTCATGGAGTCAGATTGATGTTCAATTACAAAGAAGGTTTGATTTAATTCCAAATTTAGTAGAAACAGTTAAAGGATATATGAATCATGAGGAAGGTACTTTAACAAAAATTGCTGAACTTAGAACCTCTTGGGCAAATGCAAATAGTATTTCTGAGAAAGCTGAATTAGATAATCAATTATCTGGTACTTTAAAAACCATTATGGCTGTTTCAGAAAGTTATCCAGAATTAAAAGCAAATCAAAACTTTTCTCAATTACAGGAAGAACTTCAAAATACAGAAAACAAGCTTACTTTTTCAAGACAGTTTTATAATGATAGTGTTACTATTTATAATATAAAATTAGAGGAAGTACCTTCTAATATTATTGCTTCTATGTTTCATTTTGAACCTGCTGAATTATTTAAAGTTACTTCAGATGAAGCAAGAAACAATGTAAAAGTAGATTTTGGAAATTAGTTTATAAAAAAATCAATCCTCGGATTGATTTTTTTCATTCTCTTTTAAAAAATTTTTATCATTTTACTTATTTTTATCTGTTTTTTTACTCTTGTATTTCAAAAATTCGGCATGTATTTCCGATAGGTTATATTGGCTATTTCTTCTAATGATTTACCCTTTACTTTCGCTATTTTTTCTGCTATATATTTTACCTTGGTTGGGTCATTTCGTTTCCCTCGGTTTGGTTCTGGTGATAAATAAGGACTGTCTGTTTCGATTAGCATTTTATCGTCTGGCACCATACGAATGATTTCTTCAGCATTCTTGGCATTTTTAAAGGTTACTGGTCCTGCAAAAGATATATAAAATCCTAATTTAAGTGCTTCTTTTACTAGTTCTTTATTGTGTGGGCAGCAATGAAATACTCCTTTTTTTGTTACTATATGTTTTTTTAATATTTCTAAGGTATCTGTTATGGCTTCTCTTGTATGGATTACAATTGGTAAATTTAGAATATTGGCAAGTTCAATTTGTTTAATAAATGCATATTGCTGTAATTGTTTATTTTCTTTGCACCAATAATAGTCTAGTCCTATTTCTCCAATGGCAACTATCTTTTTATGTTTTGTTAAATCATTTATTTCACAAATTTCCTTTTCTATGTTTTCCACATTTTTGCCGAATATCGTTTGGCGATATTCCACATGTAGCATAAATTTGTGGATATTGTGTTGCAAGTATTCTTGCTTTTTTTGAACTTTCTAAACTATATCCTGCTGTTATTAGTTTTGTTACCTCTGATTGAAAAATATATTCTATCAATTTTTCTCTATCTAAATTAAATTTTTCATCCTCTAGATGACAATGAGAATCAAATAATGTCATTGTTTTTCTCCTGTTATTTTTAATGTTATTTATTATTTTAATAAAATGGTTACATTTGCTACTGCATATTCTTTGCAATGTGATATGCTAATATCCATACCTTCTATATTTTGAATTGTTTTTGATATAAATGCAATTTGTGGTCTTCCATTTGTATTGTTTGTTATTTCAATATCCCTCCATGTAATTTCATATGGTAAAAACATGTCCGAAATCGCCTTGAATACTGCCTCTTTTGCAGCAAACCTTGCTGCATAGTGTTGATATTTCATCTTCTTTTTCGATTCACAATAATTGATTTCGTTTTTTGTATATATTTTTTCGATAAAGGTATTTCCTAAATGTTCGATTGATTCTTGTATCCTTGAAATTTCAATGATGTCTATTCCACATTTTATTTGCATAATTTTCTTCTCCCTGTTTCTTTGTTAATTGCCCTATATAAGTTATTTTATACTCATAAGGCTAATAAAATTAACTACATTTAATAATAGTGAAATTCCCAATATCACTAAAATCACTTTGTTTACTTTATTTTCTTTTTCAATGTTTCGTTCTTTATATACAATATCAAATTTATTTTTAATATCTTCATATAATTTTTGTACCTCGCACACTTGCCTTGTTTTTTGATAAATATTGCTACCTATATCATCATTTGTTATTTCACTAATCCAAAGCTCTTTTGAAAATTTAATAAATTCTTGTCTTGCTTTTTTTTGTGTGTGCTTTCTCTTAGCTTCTTGCTCTAATTTCTTCAAATAAATTTTTTGATATTGTGCTAATATATATGTATATAAATATTGATTTTCATATAAATATGGTAATTTAGTATAATTATGAATATCAATTCCAGATGTTAATAAGCCTACTCCTACTTTGGTAAAACCAGTACGAATAAATTTCCATTTTGATAAAATTTCCATATGTTTTTTATCGAAGTTTGATTTATAAGAACTTGGATAAATATTGGCATATTTGAAAAATTCAAATTCAATTTCTTGAAATTGCTCATCCTCCTTCCAATAATCTTGTTCAATACAAGTATAGGCATAGGTTAAAAAACGATTGGTATCAATATTTAAGTCTTTGGCATCTACTACATTTCCTGTTAATTCTTTGATTAAGTCTGTTAATTTTTGTACATCGCCAAATGTCGCTAATTGTAAGCGAATATTTTCGTATTGTTTTAGTTGGCTAAATTCAGAATGAATATCACGAAACTTATAGTTAAAATCTAACACATCACTAAAATCGTTGCTTTCTTCGATATTGGTTTTCATCACTAAAAAACAGATGCCTGTTTTAAAACAGATTAATTCTATCTTTTGCATGTGAAAAAATATTCCTTCTGTTTCCCCTGCTTTTCCTTGTAAATCACTTGCTAAATCATACTCAAAAATAACTGCTGGATATCGATATAATATGGTGGCTTGCATTTGTTTATTAAATTGTTCAAATTGACGCATTTTCTCTTGGTTAAATTCAAAACCTTGAAACATGAATTCTTTAATGTTTGGTAGAAAATACGTATATAAATCTAAATCCTTTTCTTTTTCAAAAAACTTTACTCTACAGTTTTTATGATTTAGTAATTTTAGTAAATATTTATCATATTTATTTTCTCGAATAATATATGGATAAATAAAATATGTATATTGATATTTTGTCTTTAGTTTCATGTTTTCTCCCTTTTTCTCTATTTTGTTAATTGGTTATCCTCTCTTTGTCTAACCTTTATTTAGTATAATAGTATGAGTTAATGTCATTTGCTAAATGCCATGTTCCAATAAAATCGATAATAAATTTATCATCTAGTGAATAGGTTGGCTCTACTATAATTTTTCCTGATGCATCAATTGCACCCCATTTTCCATTTTGCTTTATTGCTGCAAAACCGTGTTGATTAAATTCTTTTGCATCTTCATATATGTAGTCTACTACTACTTCGTTTTGTTTATTTACATATCCATATTTTCCATCTTTTTTCCTTAGGAATAATGAATTGGCTGTTAAGCATTCTTGTGATGGCTTTTCTTCAAATTTGAAGTTATAGTATTTATATTCTCCATTTACATAAGCTCGAAAATATGCCTTTTGTGTATCCATTTCTGAAATAATACCATTTAATTGTTTTTCTAATTTATTATTATACCATTCTTGCTCGGTTTGTCCTACCTTATTTGCTACAACAAAATCTGCTTCTTTTTTGTAAGAAATTTCACTATATTCAAATGGTAAAATGACTTCATTTGCAAGATTAATGACTCCATATTTTCCATTACGTTTTGCTAAATAGTATTGTTCTAATAATGGAGATAATTCTTCATATTGTGGTCCGTATTTTTTCTTCATTTTCTGTTGTAATAATACCATATTGATTATTTTTTACTACAATTAGTTTGTCTTGTACTATATTGGTTACATTATCATAATTGCTTAATGATAATAGTTCTTGTTCTTTACTAATAGCTTTCCATACTCCATTTTGTTTAACAATATGGATATTGCCTCCTGCCACTTGCTTAATATCTTCATATTCTGGCTCTAATATTACTTTTGAGTCAAAATCTATAATTCCATATTTTCCTTCATTATTGATTACAATATAGCCATTTTGATATTGGTCTTGAATGGAACGTATTTCTTTATATTCCGGTTTAATAATAATATTTCCCTTGGTATCGCATAATCCTACTTTTCCGTCTTTTTTTAGAATTAGACTATTTTTTACCCCTAGTAGAGGTGTAATTTCTTCATATTCTGGTTTTAAAATTTCCTTTTGATTAAAATCTACTAGTCCATATTGATTTTGTTTTTTAACTTTTAGTACTCCCTCCTCATACCACATATTGTTGTTATAATCTATGTTTTCAATGGCCTCTACTTGATTATAATCTGTTAATATTTCTTTGTTTTTGGCATTTAATACTTTTACTGTATAGTTATTGGTTTCTTGGTCTACGTTTTGTACACATATAAATAAATCTGTTTTGCTATCTGGAATTGTTATCATTTCATCATATGTTGGTGCTATTACAAACTCTCCTGTACCATCAATTACTCCCCATTTATTATCTGTAAAAACTGGATAATAATTACTAATTGAAGTGGTTTTTTCATTTGTTGTACTTGTAAGTAATGTAATAATGGCAATAACAAACATTACCATAACTGCAAATGCCATAATAACTGCGATTACTTTTTTAATATTTAGTTTGGATTGTGTATCATATCGTTTTCCTCTGCTCATATTTCCCTCCATAGTTTATTTTTACATAATATACTATATCATTTTTGGCTTTTATTGTAAAGATGATTTCAAAAAATAGAGCATGTCACCATGCCCTATATTTCTTTTTTCGTTATTTTTGCAACAATAATTGTCATATCATCTTTTATTTGTCCATAACCATTATCAATGGCTTCTTTTGTAATTATGTCTGCTATTTTTTGTACATTGTCCGTTCCAATGCTTTCTAAAATATCTTTTACCCATAACTCTTTATTTTGATATTCTGTATTGGATTCCATAATACCATCTGAACACATTACTAAAATATCGTTGTCTTCTATATCTTTATCATAAACAACTAAGCTAATATTTTCTAAAATTCCTGCTGGTAATGACAGTGCTTTTATCATTTGTACTTTTCCATTTTGTTTGATGTAGGTTGGACATGCTCCATTTTTGATATATTCAATACTTCCTGCATATAGGTCTAATATAGCAATATCAAGAGTTGCATAGGTGTCATCTTCTCCGTGCACTTGCTGACAAGGTGGAATTGATTAGTTCAATGGAACTATCTTTATCAAACCCGCTACTTAATAATCTTTCTAACATTTTAATAGCTATTTTACTACTTTGCCTTTCTTTTGGTCCTGTTCCCATTCCATCACTAATGGCAATTAAATATTTTCCATCTTCTAGTTTTAAACTTGTTGTCATATCTCCGAGATATTGGAGAACCTTCTTTTGTTTTTCTTGCAATTCCTAAT
>CATLGL010000035.1 GCA_949935895.1 uncultured Clostridia bacterium | reverse complement strand
AGGTGGGGTTATAGGAGCAATTCTATTTGGATTAGCATTTGCATTTGCTTTTAATATGATATTTGATATGAATATTTCTTATATTACCATTTTACTAATTGAAATAGTATTGAGTGTGGTTGGGCAAATAGGGGACTTTGCAGCTTCTAGTATAAAAAGATATGTAGGGATTAAAGATTTTAGTAATTTAATTCCAGGACATGGAGGCATGTTAGACCGACTAGATAGTGTTATTTTCATTGCACCATTTGCATATATGCTTTTAAGATTGTTATAGGAGGAAATACGATTTGTTAAGTTTTATAATAACAGTGATTAAAGTAATCTTTTTGCTAGGTTTTCTTGTTTTCATTCATGAAGGAGGCCATTTTCTGGTTGCAAGATTATGCAAAGTGAAAGTAAATGAATTTGCAATCGGATTTGGACCTACTATTTGGAAAAGTAAACATATTAAAACACAATATGCATTACGTTTAATTCCACTTGGCGGGTTTGTTAGTATGGAAGGAGAAGAGGAACGTTCCGATGAAGAAGGTTCTTTTAGTAAAGCAAGTATTCCAAAACGAATTGCTATTGTCTTAGCAGGTGGAATTGTTAATATTTTATTTGGATTACTTATTTACTTTTTTCTTGTTTCAGCAGTAGGAGAAAATGTTTCACAAACAATAGAAAAGTTAGAGCCAGAATATGGAGCAAGTCAAGCAGGGCTTCTTCCAGAAGATGAAGTGCTTCGTATCAATGGGAATAGGGTTCATCAAAAACAGGATATTACAAAGATAATGGAGCAATCAGAAGGAAAAACTGTTTGTGTACAGATAAAAAGAAATGATGAAATATTAGAATATATGGTAGAACCAAAAACAATAATAGGCATGGATACAGGAATTTATTTAGGAGTAGAAGGTGAAAATTTAACAACAGAAATTGTGGCTTTGTACCCTAATAGTCCAGCACAAAATAGTGGGATAGAAGTAGGAGATGTTATCTTAGAAATAAATGGAAAAGAGGTAAATAATAATCCATATCAAGTAGTTTCCTATATCAATGAAGCACAAACAAGACAAATTGCATTTAAAATTAAGAGAAAAGAAGAAATAAAAGACATTATGGTGGAAGCGGATATTTCGTACACATATTTATTAGGGATTAGTTTTAAAAAAGCAGAAAATAATGTTATCAATAATATTTATTATGGTTTTTGGAATACAGTTGATTTTTCCACATCGATTATTGAAAATTTAAAAATGTTGTTTACAGGAAAAGTATCGACAAATCAACTAATGGGACCAATAGGGATTTCAGGGATGGTAGCCAAAACACAAGCAATAGAAGATTTTGTATATCTACTTGCTCTAATATCCCTGTCGCTTGGTGTAACAAATTTGCTTCCATTTCCACCATTAGATGGAGGAAAAGTAGTTATTTACTTAATTGAACTAATACGTAAAAAGCCAATGAAGGAAAAAACAGAAATGAATATTCAAATGTTAGGTTTTGCTGTTTTAATTGGATTAACCATTTTTGTAACATATAATGATATTATAAGAATATTTTAAAAGTAGTAGCCAAAAATTTTAAATTTTTGGCTACTACTAATAGTATTGTCTATTTTCATGTAGTAGTAATATAATTTATTTTAAAAATTAAATATTTCTTGTTCCATATTTTTAGTGGATATGATAAAATAATCAATAGAATTAAGGGGGCATAAAACATGACAGAACAAGTAAAAACGGTGGGCGAAGTTTTTCAAGACTATGAAAAACAATCTAATATAAAGCAAACGAGTATTTTAAAAATTAATTTATTTAAAAAAAGTAACAAATTAGAAATTGCTTTATTTTCACAAAACTATATTAGACCAGATGAAATATTAGATTTTGAACAATTTTTAAAAGAACGTTTTTTTATTGACAATATTGAAATAAATATGCAGTATGAAGCTAGTGTAGCAATCCCAGAAATTTCAAAACAATGGAAACTAATTGTAAAATATATGGCACATAAATATCCGTTTACAGAATTTTTACTACATAATAGTAGAGTAGAAGTAAATCAATGTTTAGTAACAGTCAGCCTATCAGTAAAAGGAGCAGATTTTTTGGTAGCAAGGGGATTTGATAAAGCATTGGAAAAAACATTAAAAAGCCTATATAAGGAAGCTTATAAAGTAACATATGTAGAGGATTTGCAAGAAGAAGATATGAAAAAAATAGAACAGAGTTATAAGTTGACAGAAAAGTATGAGATAGAAAAAGCAATTAGTGAAATGGTAGTAGAGGAGGACGAAATAGTTGAGGCACAAGACGATTTGCCAAGGGAGGAGTTAGAAACATCGTCAATAAATGTGCAAGAGAATAAAGAAGAAAAAACGCCACTAATTTTAGGAAGAAATGCGAATATAAAAGAAAGTATTATTAAAATAAGCGAAATATCAATTGATAGTGGTAAAGTAGCAATAGAAGGGGAAATCTTGAATGTATCTTCAAGAACACTAAAAAGTGGAAAGATTTTGATATTATTTGATGTATATGATGGGACAAGTACAATTACATGTAAAGCATTTGTAGAAGAAGAAAAAGCAAATAGTATTATAACAAGATTAAAGCAAACAAAAGCAATTCGTCTTAGTGGTACAGCGCGGATTTGATCCATTTGCAAAAGAAATGGGAGTTATGACAAATGTAATTGTTGAAATACCAGAAAAGAAGAAGCAAGAACGAATGGATTATGCTGAAACCAAAAGAGTAGAATTACATATGCATACACAAATGAGTCAAATGGATGGAATGACATCTGCTACTGATTTAATAAAAAAAGCAATGAAATGGGGTTGGAAATCGATTGCTATTACAGACCACGGAGTTGTACAAGCATTTCCAGAAGCCCATAAATTATTAGGAAGAGATAATCCAGATATGAAGGTGATTTATGGAGTAGAGGCTTATCTTGTACCAGATAAAACTCCAAATGTATCTTTTCCTAAGGGACAAAATATTGAAACAGAGTATTGCATATTAGACATTGAAACAACAGGAATTTCTTTTCGTACAGAGAAAATTACAGAATTGGGGGCTGTAAAATACAAAAATGGAGAAATTATAGAGGAATTTGAATGCTTTGTCAATCCTCAAAAATCAATTCCGCAAGAAGTAGTAGAAATTACTCATATTACAGATGAAATGGTGAAAACTGCAAAAACAATAGAAGAGGTACTCCCAGAATTTTTAAACTTTATTGGAGATAGTGTGATTGTTGCTCATAATGCTGATTTTGACGTAGGATTTATTAAATACAATGCAGAACAATTGGGATATAAACTAGAAAATACCTATATTGATACTTTAAGATTAGCAAAAGATTTATTCCCAGATTATAAGAAATATAAACTGGGAATAATAGCAGAAAAATTAGGAATTAAAGTTGAAGTAGCACACCGTGCATTGGATGATGTTATGACATTAGTAAAGGTATTCGATGTTATGCTTAATATGCTAAAAGAAAAAGGAGTTAAAACTGTAGAGGATATTGACAAATTGGAAGTAGGACAAGCAGATTTTAAAAAACTTCCAAGTTATCATGCAATTATTTTAGCAAAAAACTATGTGGGACTTAAAAATTTATATAAATTAGTATCCTTTTCACATTTAGATTATTTCTATAAAAAACCAAGAATCTTAAAATCCTTATATAAAGAATATTCTGAAGGACTAATATTAGGAAGTGCTTGTGAAGCGGGCGAATTGTATCGAGCAATTGTTGCTCGGAAAATCAGAGGAGGAAATAGAGCAAATTGCAAAAGATTATGATTATTTAGAGATTCAACCAATTGGAAATAATATGTTTATGATACGAAATGGAACAGTTCCAGATGAACAAGCATTAGAAGAGATTAACAAAAAGATTGTAAAATTAGGAGAAAAATTAGGAAAATTAGTAGTAGCAACTTGTGATGTTCATTTTATGGAGCCACAAGATGAAATTTATAGAAGAATTTTAATGGCAGGACAAGGTTATGATGATGCAGATGAACAAGCACCTTTATACTTACGAACAACCAATGAAATGATAGAAGAGTTTAAATACCTAGGACTTGATAAGGCTTATGAAGTAGTGGTAACTAATACCAATAAAATTGCAGATTTATGTGAAAATATAAGCCCTATTTCTCCAGAGAAATGCCCACCACATATTGAAGGATGTGAGAAGCAAATTGAAGATATTGCATTATCAAAAGCAAAAGAATTATATGGAGAAGAGTTACCACAAATCGTAAAAGAACGATTAGATAAAGAATTACAATCAATTATTAAAAATGGATTTTCTGTTATGTATATTATTGCACAAAAACTAGTATGGAAATCCAATGAAGATGGATATATTGTAGGTTCTAGAGGCTCTGTAGGTTCTTCATTTGTAGCAAATATGACAGGAATTACAGAAGTGAATTCCTTACCACCCCATTATCGATGTCCAAACTGTAAATACTCAGATTTTACAGATTATGGATATAAGAATGGTTTTGACTTACCAGATAAACAATGTCCAAAATGTCGGACATACATTAGATAAAGACGGAATGGACATTCCATTTGAAACATTTCTTGGATTTAATGGAGATAAGGAACCAGATATTGATTTAAACTTTTCAGGAGATTATCAAGCAAAAGCACACCGATACACAGAAGTTATTTTTGGAAAAGGAACCACATTTAAAGCAGGAACGGTTGGCACAGTTGCTGAGAAAACAGCAATTGGATATGTAAAAAAATATTATGAAGAAAGACGGAGTTCCAGTCAACTTAGCAGAAATTTTAAGAATTTCTAAGGGGTGTACAGGAATTAAAAGAACAACAGGTCAACATCCAGGAGGAATTATTGTTGTACCAAAAGGAAGAGAAATTTACGAATTCTGTCCAATACAACATCCAGCAGATGACCCAAAATCAGATATTATAACAACTCACTTTGATTACCATTCTATTGATCAAAACTTATTAAAGTTAGATATATTAGGACATGATGATCCTACAGTTATTCGTATGCTTCAAGATATTACAGGAATTGACCCAACAAAAATACCATTAGATGATAAAAAAACTATGTCAATTTTTTCTTCTACTGATGCGTTAGGAGTAACACCAGAGCAAATTCATTCAGAAGTAGGAAGCTTTGGAGTACCAGAGTTTGGAACAAAATTTGTTCGAGGAATGTTATTAGATACAAAACCAAAAACATTTGATGAACTAATTCGTATTTCTGGCTTATCTCATGGGACAGATGTATGGCTTGGAAACGCACAAACTTTAATAGAAGAAGGAGTGACTACATTAGATCAAGCAATTTGCTGTAGAGATGATATTATGATATATTTAATAAAGAAAGGACTAGAGCCAAATCCAGCATTTAAAATTATGGAGCTTGTACGTAAGGGAAAAGCCTTAAAAGACCCTGTGAAATGGGAAGAATATGTAAAAATGATGAAGGAACATGATGTGCCAGAATGGTATATTAAATCATGTGAAAAAATTCAATATATGTTTCCAAAAGCTCATGCTGCAGCATATGTAACAAATGCTTTTCGCATTGCATGGTTTAAAGTACATCAACCACTTGCATATTATGCAGCATATTTTTCAATTCGTGCAAAAGCATTTGATAGTGATGTGATGTGTCATGGTAAAGAAAAAGTAAAAAATAAAATGAAGGAAATTGAACTGATGGGAAATACAGCAACACAAAAAGAAAAAGATATGTATGAGGATTTAGAGATTGTTTGGGAAATGTATGAAAGAGGATTTAATTTCTTACCAATTGATTTATATCATTCTCATTCAAAAAATTTTTTAATTGAAGAGGATAAAATAAGACCACCATTAAATAGTATTCCAGGATTAGGTGGAGTAGCAGCGGACAGTATTATGGAAGCAAGAAAAGATGGGAAATTTATGTCGATTGATGACTTGAAAATCCGTTCTAAAGCAGGAAAAGCCGTTATTGAAATGCTAGCAAATGCAGGCTGTTTAGAAGGAATGAGTATGAGTAATCAAATGAGTTTATTTGGATAGGAGGAAAACAACAGTGCCAGATTTTAATGAAATAACACAACAAATATTTACATGGCAAAATATAGTAATATATTTGGTAATAATAAATCTAATTGGCTTTCTTATTATGCTAGTCGATAAGAAAAAAGCACAACATTCAAAATGGAGAATAAAAGAAAACACTTTGTTTTTAGTAGCTGTACTTGGTGGTGGAATTGGAACGATTGCAGGAATGTATACATTTCGTCACAAAACACAAAAAGCAAAGTTCGTATTTGGATTTCCAGCCATTATTATTATTCAAATTTTAATTGCTATTATGATTATATTCAAAATATAAATGCTGAAAATGAAGGTAAATATATCTTTATAGATGAATAACAAAAAAGTATTTTGAGGAATGAAAATATAAGGATTACTTAATATGTATTGAACACAAAAGTTAGACATTCTTTGATTAGGTACTAGGTAGCTTAGGAAGGAACTCTGTATTGTATGGGGTTCTTTCCTTTTAATTTGCCCTTTATTTTCTTCTTATTATAATAATCTATTTACTCGATTATATATTTTTCCAGTTCTTTAATTGTTTCATATTTTTTATACAAAACAATTGTACTGTACACATAATGTAAATAGAAAAATACAAATAAAAAACAAGACATAATGTAGAAAAATAATTGTGAATAAATTGTGTCCAAAAAATGCCTAAAAATAGTTATTCACAGAGTTATCCACATTATCCACAGTAAAAACATATAGAGAAAAACATAAAACAGTAAACAAAAAAGAATACATAATATTACTAAAAATGAAATGAAAATGAAATAATTTGAACATGTAAATGTAATGTTTATGTAATACTAATTATTAAAATTAACAAATTGGTATATAAAAAACAAAAAAAGACAAAATATCTAATGAAATAAATGACAACCATATGACAAAATTAAGACAATTGGAATATAATATAGTAGATTAAAAAGACGAAAAGATATATAGACAAAAGCTTATTAAGTTAGAAAGGAGTAAGTTAGCAAATGCTAACAAGACAAAGAAATGAAAATACAACAGATTACAAAAGGAATAAAACAGACATTTGCAAAAAAAAGATTCAGAAGAGATAATCAAATAACATATTTAGAAGCGCGAAAAATGATACAACAAAATTCATTAACCATATTATTGGATGTAAGAAGTAAACAGGAATATGATGAATACCATTTAGAAGGAGCAATATGTATTCCAACATACGAACTGGTAACGAGTATTTCAAAATTAGTGATAAACAAAGAACAAGCTATCATTGTATATTGCCAAAGTGGAGCAAGAAGTAAAAAAGCAGTGAATATATTAAGCAAAATGGGATATAAAAATGTATATGAAATTAAGGGAGGAATTGATAATTTATAAAATTTAAAAAATGACTTGTAAATCTTTTGATTATTGATATAATAATATTGTTAAATAATCAGATAGGAGATGGAAAATATGATAAAAAAAGTAGCAATTTTAACCAATGGTGGAGATGCTCCAGGGCTAAATGCTGTAATACGTGCCATTGTAAAAACAGCAGAAACAAATGGAATTGAGTGTTATGGCTATATAGAAGGATACAAAGGCTTGCTGAATAACAATTATGTGAAATTAGAATCCACAGGAAATGCTTCTCGGACTTCTTCACCGTGGAGGGACAATTATAGGAACTTCTAATAGTACGAATGTATTTAATTTAAAAGTAGAGGAAAATGGACAAACTGTTTATAAAGATATGTCACAACAATGTATTGATAATATTAAACAAGCAGGGTTTGAATGTATTTTTACATTAGGAGGAGATGGAACACAAAAATCAGCAAGAGATTTTTCATTAAGAGGAGTAAATGTTATTGGTGTACCAAAAACAATTGATAATGACGTAGCTCATACAGATATTACATTTGGATACAACACAGCAGTATCTGTTGCAACAGAAGCACTTGACCGTTTGCATACAACAGCAGAAGCACATCATAGAATTATGGTATTAGAAGTAATGGGAAGATATGCAGGGTGGATTGCGCTAGAATCTGCTATTGCAGGAGGAGCAGACGCTTGCTTAATACCAGAAATTCCATACGATATTCACAAAGTTGCCCAAAAAGTAGAAAAAAGAAAAAAAGAGGGTAAAAACTTTAGTATTGTTGTTGTTTCAGAAGGGGCAAAACCAATTGATGGTGAAATTGTAGTTAAAAAGACATTAGATAATGGAAAAGGTCTTGATAATATTCGTTTAGGAGGAATAGGGGAAAAAGTAGCAAACGATTTAGAAGAATTAACAGGACTAACTTCTAGAAACACGGTATTAGGATATGTACAAAGAGGAGGGACACCAACATCATATGATCGTGTATTATCTAGTAAATATGGAGTAAAAGCAATGAGACTTGCTATGAAAGGTGTATTTAATGTATTAGTAAACTACCGAAATGGCGAAATGGGATATGTTTCATTAGAAGATGTTGTTGGAAACAATAAACAAATTGGTGCAGCATCAGGAAATACAAAAGAAAGCAATATTCGAAAAATTGAGATGGATGATGATTTAATAAAAACAGCTAAAAGTTTAGGAATATCATTAGGAGAATAAAAAAATACTAGACAAAATGAGAATAAACAAGTATAATAAGCATAAAATGAAATAAGAAAAGGGGAATTGTTATGGAGGAAAATAAAAACCAAGAACAAAATATTAACACAGAAGAAATAAAAAAGGAAACGATGAACACAGTAAACCAAGTAAAAGAGACTATTAAAAATGTAAATATTAAAAATGATGCAAAAGAGGCAACTGGATTTGTTAGTTCTATGTTTAAAGACCCATTTGGCACAATTAAACAAATTGCAAATGATAGCACAAATAAACATCTTAAAACTGCTATTTTATTTATGATAGTATGGATAGCAATTATTGTCATTGACAGACTATTTGGAATATATTATGCACCAGGAGGATTTTCATTTAGTTTTGCATTTAAACAAATTTTAGGGTTCATAAAAGCTGCACTTGCACCAGTAGTAGGAATCATTGTACTTTCTGGAATAGTATGTTTTATGAATAAAGAAAATAAAAAATCGCTTATTACAACAATGACAGCAATAGTAACAGCAAAAATTCCAGTAATTATTGCAACAGTAGTATCATTACTAACAATTATAGATTCAAAAATATCAGTAGTAACAGGACCATTTAATTCATTTTGTACAGTAATTAGTATTGTATTAACATACTTTGCAACAAAAACAATTTTTGGAGAAGAACAAAATTCGAAATTTTTCAAAAAATTTGTAATGATTGAAGCAATCTACTATGTAATCTATATTGTCGTTTCATTATTAGGAATATATATGAAATAAAATATCATGAAAAAATTAAATAAAAAGTATAAAAACCTTTTGTTTTTATACTTTTTTTGATATAATCTAACTCAGAACAAAAAAGAAAAGGTGAAGAATATGAAGGATTTTAAAGATGAAATAGCAAAACAATTAGCAAAAATATTGAATTTAGAACAAGAAGAAATAAAAAATATGATAGAAATACCAAAGGCGGAAATAATGGGAGATTATGCATTTCCATGTTTTAGACTGGCTAAAACATTCGCTAAAGCTCCTAATTTAATTGCAGAAGAATTAAAAGAAAAGTTAGAATTAGCACGGAACAGATATTGAAGCAGTACAAACTTCAGGGGGATATTTGAATTTTATGCTTCAAAAAGAAAAAATGGCAAATATCGTTTTACGGTGAAATTAGTACAAAAAAAGAAACTTACGGAATGCAAACGATAGGAAATGGAAAAAGTGTCATTGTAGAATATTCTTCTCCCAATATTGCAAAACCATTTCACATAGGACATTTAAGAACTACCTTGCTTGGTAGAGCATTATATAACATATATAAAACTTTAGGTTATCATACCATAGGAATTAACCATTTAGGAGATTATGGAACACAATTTGGAAAAATGATAGAAGGATATAAAAGATGGGGAAAAGAATATCAATTAGAAGAAAATCCTATAGAAGAATTAACTAAAATTTATGTAAGAATCAATGAACTTTGTAAACAAGATGAAAAGGTTTTAGAAAATTGCCGAGAAAATTTTAAAAAATTAGAAGAAGGAGACGAGTATTGTACAAGCCTTTGGCAGCAGTTTCGAGACCTTAGTTTAAAAGAATTTTACCGTATTTATGATTTATTAAATATTCAATTTGATTCACTAAATGGAGAAGCATTTTATGCAGATAAAACAAACGAAGTAATAGACATATTAGAAAAAACAGGGAAACTAATAGAATCAGAAGGTGCTAAAATTATTGATTTAGAAAAAGAAAATATGTCTCCTTGTATGGTTTGCAAATCAAATGGCTCTACAATTTATGCTACAAGAGATTTAGCAGCAATTCTTTACAGAGCAAGAATTTATGATTTTGATAAATGCTTATATGTAGTAGCTTATGAGCAAAATTTGCACTTTAAACAAATATTTGAAGTAGCCAAACTGCTTGGCATACCAGAAAAATGCCAAAAGGGATTAGAACATGTTTCTTTTGGAATGGTGCACTTAAAAAGTGGAAAAATGTCAACAAGAGAAGGAAATGTAATAAAAGTAGAAGAATTATTACAAGAAGCAATCCAGAGAGTAAAGGTAATTATCAATGAAAAAAATCCAGAATTAACAGAAAATGAAAAAGAGGAGATTGCTAAAAAAGTAGGAATTGGAGCAGTTATTTATAATGACCTTTCTGGGAGCAGAATAAAAGATGAAATTTTCGATTGGGATACGATTCTTAATTTTAATGGAGAGACAGGACCATATATTCAATATACCTATGTCCGCACAAATAGTGTATTAAAAAAAGTAAAAAGAATTCCAGAAGTTTCAGAAATAAAAATAGAATACTTACTAAAAGAGGATAGTTATAAAATAGTAAAATTAGTGTATTCTTATCCAGAAATACTTTGTAATGTAGCAAGCAAGAATGAACCATCTATATTATCAAAATTTTTAATTGAACTTGCTAAGGCATATAGTAATTTTTACAATGAAAACAAAATTATCGTAGAAGAAGAGGAGGTAAGGCAAGCAAGAGTTTATTTAACATATATGGTAAATATTCTTTTAAAAATAGGAGCAAACCTATTGGGAATTGAAATGCCAGAAAAAATGTAAAAGGAGAGTTTAAAAATGGAGCCACTATTTATGAAACCAATCTACAAAGATTACATTTGGGGTGGAGCACGCCTAAAGGAATACTTAAAAAAGGATATTTTAACAGATACAGCAGCAGAAAGTTGGGAGATATCAACAAATGAATCTGGGCTTAGCTATATTAAAAATATGCGGTATTACACTAAAAGAATTATTCCAAGACGATACCAAAAAAGAAGAAATATTTGGTACAAAAATGAAGGGAATAAAAAAATTTCCTCTACTAATTAAATTTATTGATGCCAAGGATAATTTATCTGTTCAAGTTCATCCAGATGATGAATATGCTAAGAAATACGAAAACGATACTGGAAAAACAGAAATGTGGTATGTAATAGATTGCAAAGAAAATGCAAAAATTATTTGTGGAATGAAGGACAATGTAAAACAAGAAGAGATAGAAAATATTGTAAGAAATGGTAATATACGAGACTATTTAAAAGAAGTACCAATCCATAAAGGGGATATTATTTATATTCCAGCTGGGACATTACATGCCATTTTAGGAGGAACTTTAATATGTGAAATACAGCAAAATAGTAATCTAACTTATCGAGTATATGATTGGGACAGAGTGGGAAAAGATGGAAAATCACGAGAACTGCATATTGAAAAAGCAATTGAAGTAATAAAACAGAATAATAAAAATCAAATAATCAATATCAATCAACAAAAAAGCAATATTAGTGAAAATAGAATTTCTTGTGATTATTTTAAAGTGGATTCCATTGACATAGATACAAAATATATTGCAACATCAAATCTAGAAACATTTGAAGCATTCATGGTGGTAAAAGGACAAGGATTTATAAAAGCAGAAGATAAGGAATATCCTATAAAAATAGGTGATAGTTTTATCATACCAGCAAATTTTGGAAAATATGAGATAAAAGGAAATATACAATTATTAAAGGCATATATGTAAATATGATAATAACGAATTATTACTCTTTAGACATAAGTTTTTATATGGGAAGAACGATATAACTCATAGTTTGAACAATAACAACAAATTAGAAAAGATGTTGATAAGAGGTTGTATTTTTTTGAATTATGTATTATAGTATGAATATTAGAAAATAGAAAAAATAGGAACAGGAGATGACTTTTATGGAGGAAAAAGATGTACAAAATAAAGTAAAAACAAAACCAAATGGAGTAAAAACCAAAAAGAAAATGGGAAAAGTAGGAAAGATAGTTCTAATTGTAGTATTAGTTCTAGTTATTCTATTAGGAATTGGTGCAGGAATTGGAGTATGGTATGTTAGTGATAAAT